>DASPRM010000012.1 GCA_035624455.1 Terriglobales bacterium | reverse complement strand
ACCGGTTTATGAGAAAGCTTCTAATCCTGGTGAACGAACATGGCCCGTCGCCAAGAGCCACGTGTACGCATGGTCGCACCAGTGCGTTTGTTCGGCACCGATGTGAACGGCAGGCCGTTCAACACCCAGGTAGATACGGTGGACGTCAGCCCCTCGGGGATGCATGCCGCTGGATTGACGGTGGAACCGAAGAAAGGAGACTTGATCGGGGTGCAATACCAGCAACAGCGCGCCCGATATCGCGTGCAGTGGGTTGGCGAAGCCGGCACCTATCGCGAAGGCCACATTGGCCTGCGCGCTTCCGAAAATTCACGCATCTCGTGGGGAAACATTTTCCCCGCAGGCTATCGCGATACCTACAGCGCCATCGCCATGGCAGAGTCGGCCCCGGGCATAGTTCATAGCTTCGCGGCGGAAGATTTTTCAGCAGTTCGCCGGTCTGCGCCCGTTCCCTCCGACCTGCCCGCAGGTCTGGAGAAGGCGGTTTCTGATTTGCGACGGCTGGGAGCCGGTCTTGCTGGTAGTTTCGTTGACGCCGGATTGTCGCGGTCGCTGTTGGAGCTTGTGGCGCAACTCAGTCAACTCTCGCTTTGGCTGCGCCAATCGACTGATGCCGCCGCAGCAGGGAAGTCCGTCGATCTCTCGACTCCGCTGGCGCGCTACCGAACTCGCATCATGATTCAGAACGGACGTGAGCTGCTGAACGATTTAAAAGCCTCACGCATCAGCCCGAGCAGCGAAGAAGTGCCAGCGCTGCAGCATTGCATCTCTCAGCTGGCTCTGCTCCTGCTGGATCTTGCGGCACAGTCAGCTGCCCGGCCGGATTCAGTCGTTACCTGCCATGACTCATCCGAACGCCAATAGCGCGATGCCCATGCGCTTCATTGCGCGCCAGGCGATCTTCGAGCGCAACCGGCAGGTTTTTGGTTACGAGTTGTTGTCGCGCAACGGATGGGAAAATCGCTTCTCCTTCGACGCAAAAACCGGCACTCAGCACATACTCGACAGCTCGTTCTTATTCGGTCTGGACGTGCTCTGCCACGGTCATAAGGCGTTCATTAACTGCACCCAGCACGGGCTGATCGAGGGTTTGTTTTCACTGCTGCCGCCTGAAAGTACGGTGCTGGAAATTCTTGAGAACGTGCTTCCGGAGGCCAATGTGTTGACGGCTTGCCGTTCCCTGAAGCAATCGGGCTACCCGCTGGCGCTGGATGATTTCGTGCCCCGGCCTGAACTTGAGCCCCTGATTGAGCTGGCGGACTACATCAAGATCGATTTTCGTATGCATGCTGAGGAGGATCGCGCCCATCTCGCCCGTACGTTCTCGCCTCCCGCCATCATGGTCGCGGAGAAGGTCGAGACGCGCGAGGAATTCGAATCTGCAGTCGAAATGGGCTACAGGCTCTTCCAGGGCTACTACTTCGCTAAGCCGCACATCCTGGCGCGAAGCGAAATCCCTACCGGACGGCTGAATGCGATTCGCCTGCTGAGCGCCCTGCACGAGCCAGGGTTCGATGTGGCGATGATGGAAAACATCATCAAGTCCGACGCATCTCTCTACTACCGCCTGCTGCGCTTTCTGAACTCCGCCGCTCACGGATTCGCGTTCGAGATCACCTCGATCCGCCACGCGCTTATGCTCATCGGGGAGCACACCTTTCGCAACTGGGCCAGCGTGGCGGTGTTGATGGAAGCGGCGACCGATGTTCCTTCTGATCTGGTGGTCTCGGCTTTGGTGCACGCTCGCTTCTGCGAACTGATGCATCAGGCGGTGAAGGTAAATGCGAACGACATGTTTCTTGCCGCTTTGCTGTCGCGGATCGACGCAATTTTGGGAGTGCCAAGAGCCGTGCTGGTCGCTGAACTACCTTTGTCGGAGAATATCCGGGAAGCATTACTGGAAGGAAGTAACGATATTGCTGATGCCCTGGAAATCAGCTCGCTGTACGCGTCGGGTTCATGGCAGGAATGCCTACGGCTTGCCTCTGGCTATCGCATCAGCGAGGCCGAGCTGGCAAAAATGTACCTTGCTGCCGTTCGCTGGGCGGAGCAGGCCGTCGGCCATAATGATTCTTGATAAGCGCTGCCCGGCTCGCATCGCCGGAATAGAGGCTGTCAAGCTGACTCGTAAGGAATCGAGTGAGGTAAACCCTCAGGGGTTAAAGCCCGCATGTTTCTCGGCCTGTAGGGCCGAAGCCGTGCCCTTTCAAAACCGATTTGTGACATGGCTTCTACTTTAGCCAGGTCCAGGCAGGCTCGCCCTTCTTGTCCCGTATTACCAGAGTGTTGTTGCCCTTTATGATTTCGCGCGCCAGCACAACTTCACCGGCATCGGTTTTCACCTTGGAGCCGGTGATCTCCAGTTGATCACCGCGCACCACTTCGAATCCCATCGTGTCCGTGAACGATTTGGGGCACAAACAGATCTCGTAGGTCTGCTCGCCCACTTTGACGATGAGGTGCTGGTCGCTTTTGCCATTCTCCGGGATCAGCTTGATATCCACCACCGTGGCCTTAGAAAAGTGAACTTCGGTGGCAGGATCGTACTTGGGCTTGGGCGCTTGCGCCACCGACAGCGCGCTGAAGATAGCTAGCAGAGACGCAAGAATCAGGACCGTACGCAACATTCTTAGCATGGCTACTCCTTCCGGAGCCGCCAGGAGCCGAAACCTTGCACGGCTAAGCTCAGCTAGCCGTCTGGCCGTCCGACCGCAGCGGGCAGTGCGACACTACCGTACTAGCCCACCCGCGGGCGTCGCCGGTTCCCGGGCTCAACTCCGGGGACCTTTGTCCCCAGCTAAAAGTTAGCTCTGCCGGGAGGCCCTGAAAGTGAGAAGCGTCACAGGCCGGAGTGAGCTTTTGCCAGAAGTCTCCGGAAAGCGCAGCAGGATCTCGGGCTTAGCCGGCGGTGAGTAAGCAGTGGGCATTCACCTTCGAGCCGGTCACAAGGCGTGGTGAGCCAAGTCACAGCCTCCAGGTACATCGGAGAGCACAATCGTCGGCAAACGATGCGGAGGTGGCATATGGACAGCGGCAAGCAGGAGCTCCTGGACAAGTTGAAGTTCGAACTCGCCTTCCTGGAACAAGGGGGCTATGGACGGTCGGTCCGCACTCCCTGGAAGCCGACGTCCATCTTCCAGGATTCGGTGACCTGCCTGAACTACGGCGAGCCCGATCGGCCGCACTCCTGCTCCGAGTGCATGCTCATCGATTTCGTTCCGGAACAGTTCCGAAATGAAACTGTGCCCTGCCATCACATTCCCCTCGACGCCAAGGGAAACACAGTGGAAACGCTGGACCAGGGCTACAATCAGGCCCGGTTGGAGGACGCTGTGGTCCAGTGGTTGCGCCAGGTGATCGCGCGATTGGAACGCGAATGCGGCAGCACCAAAGCGCCCCTCGCCACCTGATATTTCTTGATCGCAGGGTTGTTGAGCTCGGGTTTGTACGGCTCTGGTAAGTAATCCATTCCTCTTTGGGAGAGCAACCTGCAGGAGATTGAAATGCTCTCCAAGTGCGCCAACCCGGCATGCTTCGTTTCTTTCCGCTTTCTGCATGAAGGGAGGGTCTTCGCCGTCGATCCCCGCCCAGCCCGGCTGTCATCCGACACGGAAAATGAAGGCTGGGTCAAGCACAGAAGCGGGCCCATCGAATTCTACTGGCTATGCAGCCATTGTGCCCACGATCTCACGCTGTGCATTGAAGGAGGCCAGGTGACCACCACTCGAATCCCGCCTGGGTCAGTCAAATCCGAAATGGGCCGCCCCAATCCTGAATAGAACTGAATCCGGTTGAACTAGTGCTGGTGGCGTAAACTATCCTTCAGCGGTGGTAGGCGCTCTAGCTCTGAGAAAGGCTATGAAACGGGATTTTGCTTCGCTTAGCCCACAGGAAGCCCTTCACGTCGCCATTTTCATCGAAGAACGCAATGCCGGGCTGTACCAGCAGTTTGCCGAATTGTTTGCCGAGTTTCGTGATCCCGAGTCGCTGCAAATTGCCGATGTTTTCTGGGATATGGCGCAGGAAGAGCGGCACCACGGAACCCTGCTGCAGGAGAAATATCTCGAGCGTTACGGCACCCGCCATTGTGTTACTACGGAAGAAGACATTCGCGAGATAATTGAAGTCCCCAAACTCGAGAGTGGTGAGCTGTTTGCGATCGTGCGTTCCAACACTGCTTATTCACCCCGATACAAAGCTCTGGAAGTCGCGCTGGCAGCGGAACAGGGAGCGCAACGCTTTTACCAACGTATGGCTGCCACTACGTCTGACGAAGAGTTGCATAAACTTTACAGGGAACTGGCGGAGTTTGAAGACTCACATACCAATCTGCTGGAGCAGAAAATTTCTGCCGCCCGGCGCGCGGCCGGCAGCGAATTGGCATAATTCTTGTGCTTTTCAACATCCAACCTTTCCAGGCCACCTCGTCGGGTACCTCGGTCATCTCAACGTCAATGGAGGAATGGATGGCAAAGAAATCGTTCTGGCGTGGTCTCAGCGTTGGGATAGCTTTGGGCGCGGGGGCTGGCCTGGGTACGGTCTTGTTAATTGATCGTTTCAGCCGTCCTCGCAGGGACGTGGTGCGGCTGGAGAAGAGCTTGCAAATTGGGCTGCCCGTTCCTGAAGTCTTCGATGCCTGGATTCATCTTGAGCGCCTGCCCGCTGTCAGCGACAGCATTTGCGAGATTCGGGTAGATGGACGGCGGTCCTACTGGTCCATCGTTCTCGACGGCAAGCAATTCGGGTGGGAGGCGGAGATTGAGCAGTTCATTCCTCTGCAATCCATTGCCTGGAAATCGCTAAGCGGGCCCAAGCACACCGGCCGCATCAGCTTTGCGCCAGTAGGCAATGACACGCTGGTGCACGTCACCATGAATTACGTGCCGCCCTCGCGCTTGCTCCGTCCTTTTGCGAATGTGACCGAGGAGCACCTGGAAGAGTTCATTTCCAAGGTGCTGCGGGATTTTAAAGCCTCGCTGGAAGGGAAGGGCAAAGACACAGATGGTGGCGGCTCACAGGCTCGTCGCGGACAATCGGGTGTAACACCAATGCGCCCTGCCCCGCGCTCGGTCGATGACGCTGCTTCGACCTCAGAACAGAACAGCGCCTGAAGATCGCGCGCGGACAACGACATCTGTAAGTCATGGCCAATGGGATAAAATCGCCCGCATGTCTGTTGGGGTGAGCCTCCCACCACCACCGGTTGCGCGTCCGCGTGTTCGCGGCATCCCTGGCAAGAATTTCCTTATTCTGCTGCTGGCGATTTTTGCGGCTGTACTGGTGTGGTCGGCAATCCGCCCGTACAACTACTTCACCTGGTTTCTTGAAGTGGTGCCGGCGCTGATTGCTCTGCCGATCCTGCTGTTCACGTACCGCCGCTTTCCCTTAACCCGGCTGGTTTATGTGCTCATTCTCTGCCAGGCGCTGATCCTGCTGGTGGGCGGACATTACACCTACGCTCGCGAGCCGGTGTTCGGCTGGATTCGCGATCACTGGCATCTGAGCCGCAACTACTACGATCGCGTTGGTCACTTCGCGCAGGGGCTGGTTCCTGCATTTGTGGCGCGTGAAATTTTGATCCGCAAGCAGGTCGTAAAACGCGGACCGTGGCTGTTCTTCATCGTGGTTTCGATCTGCCTCGCGATCAGCGCGGCTTATGAGTTGTTCGAGTGGCGGGTGGCTGTGGCCACCGGATCGGCCGCCAATGATTTTCTCGGAACCCAGGGCGACCCCTGGGATACGCAGGAAGACATGGCGACGGCTTTAGTCGGAGCCATCGTTGGCCTAGTGACGCTTTCTCGAGTTCACGATCACCAGTTATCCGAGACACCTTGATCGGGTCAGATCCGTGCTCAGAATTTTCCAAACCGAGTCCGCTAGTCACATTGCCGAGGCCCGCGAGCTCTTTCTGGAATATGCCAACTCGCTGGGTTTCAGTCTCTGCTTCCAGAGTTTCGAGCAGGAATTAGCCGAGCTTCCGGGCAAATACGCTCCGCCTCAAGGACGTTTGCTGCTGGCCCAACTCGATGACCGCACCGCCGGTTGCGTGGGTATGCGTCCGCTCGAGCCCGGTCTGTGCGAAATGAAGCGGCTCTATGTGCGGCGGGATTTTCGCGGCAACGGCATTGGGCGCGCCCTGGCGGAAGTTCTCATCGCGCAGGCTCAGGCCATCGGATACGGGCGCATGCGCCTCGACACGGTCGAGTCCATGATGGGCCCGGCGGTCGCGATGTATCGTGCCCTCGGCTTCTATGAGATCCCGCCCTACACCGCCAACCCCGTCGAAGGCGCCACTTTCATGGAACTGGACCTGCAGTCCTATATGGTGAACAGATGACGAATGCAACGGTCCTCCGCATTTTCATTTTGGTTGTGAGCTTCGTTCTATGCTCGCAGTCGCTCGTGGCCGCTGAAGGTAAGCAGGTCTCCTACAAGAGCGGAGACGAGACCGTCAGCGGCATGCTTTACTCGCCATCCGGAAAAGGGCCATTTCCGGCGCTGGTGGTGATCCACGAATGGTGGGGCTTGAATGACTGGGTCAAGCAGCAGGCGGCGGAGCTAGCCGATCAGGGTTATGTGACTCTGGCGCTCGATCTCTATCGCGGCAAGGTGGCGATGACGTCCGACGAGGCGCACGAGATCATGCGTGGCGTTCCGCAGGACCGCGCAACACGGGACCTGCTGGCGGCGTCGGCGTATTTGCGTTCGCTGAATAATGTGGACAAAACCCGTGTCGGCGCGATTGGGTGGTGCATGGGCGGCGGCTATGCGCTCGATCTTGCGCTGAATGATCCGCAACTCAAAGCTGTGGTGATCAACTATGGCCATCTAGCCACCCAGCCCGAGACTCTGAGCAAGATTCACGCGCATGTGCTGGGGATCTTCGGCGGCAAGGATCGCGGGATCCCGGCGGACGACGTACACAAGTTCGAAGAGCAGCTCAAGGCGCAGGGGAAGACGGTTGAGATCGCGATTTTCCCGGAAGCCGGACACGCTTTCGAAAATCCCAACAACACCGCAGGCTATCGGGCGGATGACGCTGCTGCTGCGCGGAAGAAGACGGTGGCGTTTCTGGAAGCGAATCTCAAGAAGTAGGATTTCAGGATCGGGTTAGTGCTTCGATCCCACCCTTCGCTGCGCTCAGGATGACTGAGTGAGCGATCGCGCTCCCCGCGCACTTTCGTAACTCGCTGTTTTTGGGCGTCTGAAAAAATCTATTGCGCGAGGGTTTGTATTCTGGTTACTATTCAGCACCCCCAGGAAATTATTTCCGCCTTCACTATGAATATAGGCGAGACCATACGCAACTACCGCCTGCAAAAAGCCCTTTCGCAAGGCGACATTGAAAAGCGCACGGGCCTTTTGCGGTGCTATCTCTCCCGCGTCGAAAACGGGCACACGATTCCTTCCTTGGACACGCTGGCCAAAATCGCCAATGCCATGGATCTTCCTCTGGCCCAGTTTTTCTCCGTCGGGGAGCACGACAACGGCTCCAAGAATCTGCCCCAGCTTAGCGACGACCAGGTGCGTTTCCTGAACCAGGTGCGCCGCTACTCCGCCGCACTCAACGAGAGCGACCGCAAGCTGGTGTTGCAGATGGTAAAGAAGATGGCTGCCAGTACCGGCAAATAGCTGAAAATTTGGCCGCGGCTGGCATAAACGTCCTGTTTTGTTCTTCGCCCGGTGTTAGATCCAACCGGTTTGCGCGCGCACTTTAGGACAGCGACTACGGAGGGATGACACCAGGCCCCCGCCCGCTGGAAACTTGATCTGAAAATCTGGCCCGGTTACCCGGTAATCCTTCCTCCCCTTGCGAGGTTCTCTTGACGGTCGACGAAGAACTGAATCTTCTCGACGACAACCTGCGCCGGTTGAAGATCGAGTACGACGTCTACTTTGGCGGCGGGTCGAAGCGTCCACCCCAGGATCTGGAGTGGCGCGTCCAAAGCCTCCTCAAGAAGTACGGTGACTCCAAGCGGCTCAAGTACGCCCAGCGTTTCCGCTATAACGCCATGGCCCAGCGGTATGCCATTTTCAGTGATCTGTGGCGGCAGAAGCTGAAGGTCAAGGAAGAAGGCTACCGCCGACCGCAGGACGCACTGCTGGCGATCCAGGGGTTGCGCGCGGAACAGCAGCATGCGGCCGAGCGTGCCCTCGAGGGCCGGACGGCCGAGGAAAACTCGCGTGCCACTTTTGCCCTGGAGCAGGCGGATGCCGAGAAGGTTCGTCCGCTGTTCAGCGCGCTCAAGCAGGCGCGTCAGAAAGCCAACATCGCCGACACGGCCAGCTTCGAATCCTTCCAAAGCTTCGTGCAGAAGAAGACTGAGGAGATCCAGAAAAAGTTCGGCTGCAAATCGGTGGAATTCGAAGTCGAGATGCAGAACGGCGAAGTCAAGCTCAAGGCCCGCCCGAAAACCGCCTGAGTAAAGAGCTTCAGGTTTCGCCCATTCTAAAATCATTCTCCTGTGACCCCCATCACTTCGGCTTCGCTGCCTGCTAGTATTGACTGCAGGCTCGTTCGAGCTGCCCTGGACCCAAATCCGCGGAAGGAATGTCATGGCCAAAGTACAGCGCGCTCTGCTGAGCGTCACCGATAAGACTGGCATCGTCGATTTTGCCCGCCAACTCTCTGGAATGGGTGTGGAGCTGATTTCTACCGGGGGCACCGCCAAGCTGCTGCGCGATTCCGGTATCACTGTCAAAGACATCTCACAGGTGACTGGGTTCCCTGAAATGCTGGATGGGCGGGTCAAGACCCTGCACCCGAAGGTGCACGGCGGCATCCTGCATATGCGCGCTAATCCGGAGCATCGTGCCACCGTCGCCGAGCACGACATCCCACCGATCGACATGGTAGTGGTGAACCTGTACGCCTTCGAAAAGACCGCGGCCAAGGCCGGCGCGCGGCTGGACGAGATCATCGAGAACATCGATATCGGCGGGCCTTCCATGATCCGCTCGGCGGCCAAGAACTTTCAGGATGTGGCAGTGGTGACATCACCCAAGGATTACGCGGCGCTGATCGAGGAATTGAAAGCTCGGGGGGGCGATCTGTCCCGCGAAACGCTCTGGAAACTGGCGCAGAAGGCATTTTCCACGACTGCGGCCTACGATTCCGCGATTGCTTCCACGCTGGAGCGCATCAGCGTGAACGGCTCAGTGGAGTTTCGCGAGAAGGAAGATTTCCCGCAGGTTCTGCGGCTCAGCTACAAGAAGGTGATGGACCTCCGCTACGGGGAGAATCCTCACCAGAAAGCCGCCATGTATGCGGACAACTCGGATGCGGGCATTGCTCACGCTTGCCAGCTGCAGGGCAAGGAGCTGTCATATAACAACATCGTGGATCTGGAGGCTTGCTGGGATCTCGCGCAGGAGTTCGAAGTGCCCGCCTGTACCATCATCAAGCACACCAATCCCTGTGGCACGGCGACTGGAACCAGTCTGCTGGAGGCTTATCAAAAAGCGCTGGAGTGCGATCCGGTGTCGGCTTTCGGCGGCGTTATCGGCGTCAACCGACCGGTCGACGGGGAGACGGCGGCGGAGATGGCCAAGTTGTTTGTGGAGGCGATCGCCGCGCCCGGCTTCGACCAGTCTGCGCGTGAGAAATTCGCTGCCAAGAAGAACTTGCGGCTGGTGGAAGTTGTGCCTGCCCCGGCCGGACGTGTAGTGAAGAACATCTCGGGTGGCCTGCTGATGCAGGATGCCGACGTTCGACCTTTAACCGGTACCGATCTGCGGGTAGTCACCGAACGTAAGCCGACTGCGGAGGAGATGCGGGCTCTCAAATTCGCCTGGATCGTCTGCAAGCACGTCAAGTCGAACGCCATTGTCTATGCCCGTGATGGCCAGACGGTAGGTGTGGGCGCAGGGCAGATGAGCCGCGTCGATTCGTGCAAAATCGGCGCCATGAAGGCTGTTCTCCCTCTGAAAGGAACCGTGGCAGCGTCCGACGCTTTCTTTCCCTTTTCCGACGGAGTGGAGGAAATAGCACGCCAGGGCGCAACGGCTATCATTCAGCCCGGGGGCTCGGTGCGCGATCAGGAGGTTATCGATGCTGCCAACCGCCTTGGGCTAGCCATGGTATTGACGGGGCTGCGTCACTTCCGGCACTGAATGGCTTGACCAAATCAAAGGTTTGGAAATACCGCAAGCTCAATCTTTGTTGGATCGCCTCGACGGTGACATAACCCGAGATCTTTAATTATTACGGAAGTGAGAGCTAATAGCTCGTATCCGTCGAAAGCAGCGTAAAATAGGGTTGCACTTACCCGTGGGGTTCGGCATCCAACTGATGGGCCCTTTTTGAGCCTGGGGATTTCATGAAGAACATAAAGTCTGTATTCGTACTTCTTACGGCCCTCTCTTTGGCTGCTTTTGCGCAAACTGTACCCCAGCAAGATAATCCGACGCCGACAGTAAGTACTCCAGCAGCCGAAAATGCGGGAAGAACCGCACCGTCTTCCCCTGGAACTCAGCGGAATTCCAATCGCGCCAACGCCTATTATCACTACACGCTCGCTCACATGTACGAAGAGCTGTTTGCCATCTACCAGAGCAACGACTGGGCGAGCAAGGCGATTGAGGAATACCGGCTGGCCATCGAGAACGATCCCGGTTCCGAATATCTGAATTCTGGTCTGGCAGAACTCTATGCCAGGACTGGCCGGATCCGCGATGCGGTCAACGAAGCGCAGGACATCATCAAGCGGGATCCCAACAATCTGGAAGCTCGCAAACTGCTCGGGCGTATCTACTTGCGCAGCCTGGGTGATTTGCAGTCGGGATCTCAATCTAACGAGGTCCTGCGGCGCGCTATTGAGCAGTACGAAAAGATCGTCCAAATCGAGCCTTCCAACATTGATAACCACCTGTTGCTCGGTCGTCTCTATCGCGCCAATAACGACATGTTGAAGGCGGAGAGTGAATTCAAGACCGCTGTGGAACTGCAGCCGGGTTCCGAGGAAGCCGTCACCATGCTTGCCTACCTCTACAACGAGGAGGGCGATTCCAAGCGCGCTACCCAGGTTCTGAATTCCATTCCCGACTCGGAGCGTTCGGGAAAAGTTTATTCCGCGCTCGGATTCACATACGAGCAGCAAAAAGACTACAAGAACGCTATCGCCGCCTACCGGAAAGCCACGGAAGACGACAAGGACAACCTGGAGGCCCAGCGCGGGCTGGCCCAAAACCTGCTGAATGACAACCAGACCGACGCCGCCCTGGAACAATACAAGGCCATCGCGGAGGCCGATCCGCACGATGCTCAGAGCTACATGCACATTGCGGAAATCTACCGCCGCTCTGGCAAGTACGACCAGGCGTTGGAAGCCCTGAAAAAAGCCGGGGCTGAAGTTCCCGACTCCGTCGAGATCCCGTACAACCTGGCGGTGATCTATCAGTCTCAGGGCAATTTCGAGGAAGCAACCAAGCTGTTGCAGGATCTGATCAAGAAAACGGAGAAACCTGAAGGCAGCTATCAGCCCGGGGATCGTAACAATCGCGCCGTTTTCCTGGAGCGACTGGGCGCCATCTACCGTGACGAGAACAAAACCGATCTGGCAGCCGATACTTTCCGCCAGATGCTGTCACTGGGTGACGAAAATGCGTCCCGCGGATATCAGCAGATTATCGACACGTATCGGGAAGGCAAGCAGTGGGACAAGGCTACTGCTGTGGCCAAAGAAGCCACTGCGAAGTACCCCAATGACCGTAGCCTGAAATTCGGGTTTGCAATGCAATTAGCGGATCAGGGGCAGGCCGACACTGCGATCGCCCAGGTCAAGTCAGTACTCAAAGGCACGCCAGAGGACCGCGATGCCTACATGACTCTCGGCCAGATCTATAGCCGCCTCAAACGCTGGCCGGAAGCCGAGCAGGCCCTAGCGAAGGCTAACGAGCTTTCGACCAAGCCGGAGGAGAAGGATTACGCCAACTTCATGCTGGCCTCGGTATATGAACGGCAAAAGAAATACGACCAGGCCGAGGACTTATTCAAGAAGCTTCTGGCGCACGATCCCAACAATGCCGGCGCGCTCAACTATCTCGGCTACATGCTCGCCGACCGCGGCACTCGGCTGGAGGAAGCTCTGGGTTATGTCAAGCGTGCTGTTCAGCTCGAGCCGCAGAATGGGGCTTACATTGATTCCCTGGGATGGGCTTATTTCAAGCTGGGACGGTACGATCTCGCCGAAGAGAACCTGCGCAAGGCGAATGAACGCGTCAACAACGATCCCACTGTGCTGTCCCACCTGGGTGAACTCTTCCAGAAGACAGATCGCCTGAAGCTGGCTGCGGCTTACTGGGAGAGGGCCCTGGAGGAATGGAACAAATCCGTGCCCGCGGATGTGGACACGACGGAAGTCTCGCGGGTGCAGAAGAATCTAGATGCGGCCCGCGTCAAGCTGGCTCGTGAAAACGCAGGCCAGAACCAGAATTCAAAATAAGGAAGAAGTGGGATCGGGTGAAGTCACCGGCGTGGGCCGTGTGTGCGATCCCATTGCGCGTGGAGGGACCTGCTTTTTCTTATCCGACCAGCCGGGTTCCAATCTGGTAGACCGCCAACGCGGCGCCATACGCCAGCAGAGTCATATAGAGGAACTGAATTGCGGGCCAGCGCCAGCTATTCGTTTCCCGCCGCACGACCGCCAGGGTCGAGGTGCACTGCATGGCGAAGGCGAAGAACACCAATAGCGCCATCGCACCCGCGAGCGACAACTCGCTATGCAGCGCCTGCTGCAGGCTGGCCGACTGTTGAGCGGGGTCAAGCCCGTTCAGCGTGCCCAGCGTGCTGATGATTACTTCGCGTGCGGCGATGGAGGTAACCAGTCCCACTCCGATTTTCCAGTTGAAACCCAACGGTCGGATGGCCGGTTCCATGGCCCGCCCAAACTGCGCGACGACGCTGTTCTGGATCTGCGGCGGCTGACCGTGCTGGAGCGGTAAATGAGTCAGCCCCCAAAGCATCAGGGAAACGGCCAGGATCACTGTACCCGCGCGGACCAGGAAAGCCCGCGAGCGATCAAACAGCCGTAATCCGAGCGACTGCAGCGTCGGCCAGCGGTAGGCCGGCATTTCCAGAATGAATTGCGATTCACGGCTCTGGAGAATCGAAGATTTCAAGATCCTCGCCGTCACTACCGCGGCCAGAAATCCCAGCACGTAGAGACCGAGCATGGCGGTAGCTCGCGCCCCCAGCAGCGGACCCAAGATGCGGTGATCTGGAATGAAGGCTGCAATCACCATGGTGTACACGGGCAGGCGCGCCGAGCAGGTCATGAAGGGCGCAATCAGAATGGTGGCGATGCGGTCACGCTTGTCTTCGATGGTGCGTGTGGCCATGATCGCTGGAACCGCGCACGCATAGGCAGAAAGCAGCGGAATAAATGCTTTGCCATTCAGGCCGACTTTTTTCATGGTGCGGTCTGCTATGACAGCGGCTCGCGCCAGGTAGCCGGAGTCTTCCAGTACTCCGATGACTAGAAACAGGAGAACAATCTGCGGCAGAAAAATAAGAACCGAGGTCACACCTTTCCAGGCGCCATCGACCACTAACGATCGAAGCCAGCCGCCTGCCAGATATCCACCCAGACTTTGTCCAAGCGAATCGAGCAAGTTGCGCAACCCGTCGGACAGCGGTTGCCCGAGGGTGAAAATGCACTGAAACACTCCGATAACTACAGCCAGGAATACGAGTGGCCCGGCATAGGGGTGCAGGAACACCGCATCCAGCCGCCGACCCCAAACAGAGGGAACTGGCCGCCGGTAACACGAACCCTTGGCCACGCGCGCCGCCCATTCACGGCATCGGGGCAGGTCATTGAGTACGGGCAGAGTCGCTGGCGCCGGCAAAGCTGTCCTCGACGAGACAAAATTCTGCACCACGTCGATGCCCTCGCCTCGGGCCGCAGCGATCAGCGCCACGGGTGTGCCGAGTTGGCGTGCCAATGCCAGGACGTCCAGCGTTCCGCCTTGCGCGGTGAGCGCATCGGCCAGGTTCAGCAGGACCAATGTCGGCAGTCCCAGAGCAATTACCCGCGCTGCCAGTACCAAATGGCGATTAAGGTTGGTGGAATCCAGGATGAGCACGATGGCATCTGGGCGGGGAGTGCCCGCCATCCTGCCCTCAAGCACGTCGATTGTTACCCGCTCGTCTTCTGATTTGGGGGACAGGCTGTAGATGCCGGGCAGGTCGATGACCGCGATCTCCTCGCCCTGCCGATTGCGCAGATAGCCCACATGGTGCTCGACGGTGACCCCCGGGAAGTTTGCGACCTTCTGGCGGAGTCCGGTCAGACGATTGAACAACGTGGTTTTGCCGGAATTGGGTGGACCTACGACCGCAATCGAGCGAATTCGGGGAGTGACCGCGGGAACGGCCTCCGCCGGATCGGCTACGGACGGGGCTTCCCCCAGCGCCATCTCGGCTGTGCTCACGGCTCATCGCCTTCTGCGTTGGCCACAAGACGCAAGCCGGAAATTCGCTGAGAAGTTTCGCGCCGCAGAGCTACGTGGCCGCCATCGACACAAAAAACCCGGGGGTCGCCGCCGGGTGCGCTTTTGCCCGCCACCACTTCAACACCCGGGATAAAGCCCAGGCACATCAATCGTTCGGCTACGGCCTCGGGCAACTCCAGCCCAGAAACGACCGCCCGCTCACCTTCGTCCAACTCCGCCAACCGGATCGACTCGCCCTCTGTCATGGAATGATTGCCTTTGCGCCTTTGCTAAGAATTCTTTAAGAAATTGAAAATCATTTTCAATATCAACATTCTACCTGCCGATTTATTCCGCGCTGTTACACAAATCACAGTTTCTTGTGACTACTGCCCGATGTGGGAAATGCAGACCCGTGCCGGCAGAGCTACGGGCTTCTTATCTTTCCTGGGAGAGATTCTCGATTAAGTCTTAGCTACTGCAGTCAAACGGCCCTTGGTCTCCAAAGCGCGGCTTCGCCGAAAGTCTTGCCACTGCAGAACGATGTCGGCGAGCGGAATCGCACACGCCACGCAGACCCAGACCACGGTTTCAGCCGCAGCTGTGCCCAGCTTTTCCCATCCCGTCAGGCCAAGGATTACCCGCACTTCGAGGAACACGATGGCGACGGCGTAGCTGCGCGTCATCCACTGGCGGTGCAGCTGAATTTTGCGGCGAAGCGCAAAGGAGAGGGCGATAGCGGTAGTAGTCCCCCAGAGAATGGCGTCCACGGCAGCCGCCACGCTGAAGGAGCGTGGCTCTCCCATGCGCTCCTCAAAGTACTGGATGTAGAAACCGAGCGGCGCCGCGATCAGCGCCCCTGCCACGTAGATGCGGCCAATCACCCGATGCAGCCCAATGAAGCGCTGCCTTAGCCGATCAGAGAATTGCATGGGGCCCAGCAGCAGGGCGCACGCTCCTGCCAGACCGTGGGGCAAGAGCCACCACTTGAACGGGTGATAGTGATTCCAGACCGGGTCCTTGGAATCGATGAGGAATCGCTCATTGTGAAACAACACATAAACCATCATCAATGCGATGAGGGTGAATACAACGCTCTTCCAGCGGAACCGCACTGCACGTTCGAGCGGCACAGAAATGGTCGCCATGGTGTGATCCTGAATTGTGATTGGGGAGTATGTCGAACTGGCCGGGGCCTTTAGGTTTGAACTATACCGCACCGGGGAGGACAAGGACAGCAAATCAAACCGCCCACGGGAGTTTTGCTTTTTGGAGGGTTACGACATTACAGATTGCGGAAGTCACTTTGGGAGCGACAGATCGCCTCAGGGGCCTAAAGAGGTGTGCGTGAGAACTATGTCGTGCCTAAGGGCGCTCGTGATCCTGTTTTCACTTTTCTCGTGGCTGACGCCCCGGGCCATGCTGTTCCGCCCCTTGCAGGGCTGGCTTGTGGCGGGCCCCGTTCAGCTGAATCGCATACAAGAATTTGGGATACCCAGTGCTAGACTGAGACATGCTCGCCGAGTACGCGGTGCGGGTGGAGGATTCCCGCGGCCGCCGCTATCCCGAGCCGCCCCACCCGTACCGCAATGACTTCCAGCGCGACCGCGACCGCATCATCCACGCCCGCGCCTTCCGCCGCCTGGAAAACAAGACACAGGTTTTCACCGGGCGGGTCTCCGATCACTTCCGCAACCGCTTGACCCACACCCTCGAGGTGGCGCAAGTTTCGCGCACCATCGCCGCGCGACTCCGCTTGAATGTGGACCTGGTGGAAGCGCTGGCGCTGGCTCACGACATCGGCCATCCCCCCTTCGGCCACGCCGGCGAGAAGGCGCTGGACGAAGTCATGCGCGTCCACGGCGGCTTCTTTGATCACAACCTGCATGCGCTGCGCATCGTGGAGGATTTCGAACTGCGCTACGCCGCCTTTCGTGGCCTGAACCTCACCTTCGAAGTAAGGGAAGGCATCGTCAAGCACTCACGCGACTACTCCGCCGCGCGCTTTCCCGAGCTCGCCGAGTATCTCCTCGACCAGCGGCCGCCAATCGAAGCTCAACTGATCGACCTCACCGACGAGATCGCCTACAACACCGCCGACCTCGACGATGGCTATGAAGCCGGGATTCTCAACGTGCGCTGCATGCGTGAAGGCGTGCCGGTCGTTGATCGCTTCTATGGTGAAGCCGAGGGCCAGTATCCGAATGCGCTGGAGAAGCTCAAGCTGAATGAAGCCCTGCGGCGGGTGTTCGATCGCATGGTCAGCGACCTGATTCGCAATACCGAGGCGCGCATTGCCGCCGCTGGCGTGAGACGTCTCGATGAGGTGCGCAAATTCCCCGAGCGTCTGGCAGCGTTCAGCCCGGAAGTGGACGCGGAACGCGGCGCGGCGAAGCAATTTCTATATGCCAACCTTTACTACAGTCCCGAACTGCAGCCCGAAAAGGCCAACGCCGAGGTGGTGATCCGGGAATTATTCGAATACTGGATGCGCCATCCCGGCGAGCTTCCTCCAAGCTATCAGCAAAAGGCTCGCGGTGAGGATCTCGCGCGCGTGATCTGCGACTACATCGCCGGCATGACGGATAACTTTATCCTTGATCAGTACGCACGCTTCTGCGGGAAGAGCTGAGCGCGCGCGGGTTCACTCGCACCTCGCAGCTCACGCTCCCAGCGAACGCCGCGCCTTCAATTCGGCGAGCAGGCGATCGATATGCTCATCTCGCTCGAGGGCGGACAGCCGCTCATCCACGTCGGCGCCAGCGATTTCGGCCTTTGCCTGTCCGATGGCTTCTGCCTGGCGCACCTTGCTCTCCATGCGGGCAAATGCAGTGCCTTTACTCTTGTCGTTGATGGCCATGCGGGCGTCACTTGCCTTCCCTACAGCCCGCGAACGACGGTGCTGGGCAATCAGCAGGTCACTCTTGGCGCGCGCTTCCGCCAGCTTCTGTTCCAGTTGGCGCAAGGCAGTTTTTAAGGCCTCCGCCTGTACTTTCTGATCAGCGATCTGCTGGTCGAAGCTTTCCGCAAACTGCTTGTAGGCCATCGACCGTTCGAGAGCGGCGCGCGCCAGGTCATCCTGTTTCTTGTCCACGGCCAGCTCGGCCTTGTGCATCCACTCGCCCTCTTTGTCCTGGTTCTCGTTCTTCTTTTTCTCCAGCAGATGCAGATCGGCGATGGCAATCGCCACCTGCGTTTTCACCTGCATGAACTGGTTTTCCATGTCGAGAATCACCTGTTTGAGCAGCTTCTCAGGATTCTCGGCCTTGTCGATCAGGTCGTTGAGATTCGCCCGCACCAGGGTGGCAACTCGTTCCAGTAACGCCATGGTATGACTCCTTCCGCAGCAGAATTACTGCGCTCCGTCCTTGCCTTGAGATTTGTTGGAGGCAGGCTTCTCGGCCTTGTCGCCGATCAGCCGCACCTTGGATAAGAGATCGCTCACCTGCATCCCGGAGAGTGCTTCGAACAACGCCGGTACCTGCGCCGCCATCTTGGCGATATCGCCGGTAACCTTGTTGGCGCCGGCGGCGTCGCCGTTGCCGGTAGAAACGATCGTGATCTTGTCTACCTGGCTCAGTGGGCTTGCCAGAGCACGAACTACGTCGGGCAAGCCGGTGATCAGTTTGTCGACAACGGCTGCCTGGTTGTACTCCTGATAGGCCTCCGCCTTGACGTTCATGGCTTTGGCTTCCGCTTCGCCCTTCTTGAAGATGATGTCGGCCTCGGCTTCGCCCTGCTGCCGGATGGAAGCGGCTTTGCCTTCGGCTTCCGACATCAAGCGCTGCCGCTCGGCATTGGCCAGAGTTTCGATCCTCTGGCGCTCGATCTCGGCCTGCTTCAGCACGGTCGCGATCAGTTCTTTCTCGCGGCGCAGGATCTCGGCTTCCTGAACTTTGATCTGCTGCTCTTTCTCGGCCTGCTGCACCTTCACCGCCTCAACCACCACCTGCTGCTGCATGACATTGGTCTGGATCTCATAGGCTTTGTCCGCCTGCGCCTGCTGCTTCTTGATCAACTCCTGGTAGCTGGCCTTCTTGACGTCGAGATCGCGCTGCGCTTCGGCTTGCTTTGCAAGGGAGAGAGTTTCGGCGGCGACGCGCTCCTGATCCGCCTGTGCCTTGGCGATCGCGGCTTCGCGCTGCGCGAGCGCCCGCTTGATCGCGGTATCGCGCTCCGCCTCAACCGTGGCTACGTCGGCGTCGCGCTTGATGCGCGCCACGTCTGGCCGCCCCATGTTGCTGATGTATTCGTTCTTATCCCTTACTTCCTTGATGGTGAATGAAATCACTTCCAGTCCCATCTTGCTCATGTCATCGGCGCAGGTGGAGCGCATGCGGTCCCCGACCATCTCGGGTTGCTTCACGATTTCTTCCACCGTGAGCTGCCCGATGATGCCGCGCAGGTGGCCTTCCATTACCAGACGAATCAGCCCTTCGCGCTCGTTGTCAGGCTTGGTGAGGAATTGCTCGGATGCGGTAAGAATCGATTCCGGATCTGACTTCACCTTGATCTGCGCCACCGCTTCCACAGTGACCGCAACACCCTGCTTGGTGTAAAGGTCCTGCTGAGGAGCTACGTCGAACGACATCAGTTCGAGCGAGAGCTCGTGACAGGTTTCGACCATGGGAAAGATCACCGTCCCGCGTCCCTTCACCACGCGAGTACCGCGGAAGCCGTAAACCACCAGGGCTTCGTGCGGTCCCGCTTTGCGGTAGAGCCTGGCGAACATCCCCAACAGGAAGAGGACACCAAGGATGAGAAGTGCAGCAATGATCCAAACTTCGGGTGCGACATGGAGATTCATACGCCTCCTTACGACTTCGTTGGCCTTCCCAGTTATTTCTGGACGGGCTCCGATTGCGAGCCCATCTCCGTGCCCGCCAACTCCTCCCAGCGGCGGACGTAAGCAATTCCTTTCTCGTAGCGGGTCACCACTACCTCGGTGCCACGCGGCAACGCAGCCCCATCCTCACTGCGCGCACCGGTACTGCGTCTTGTCCCCTGCTGCGAATAGACGATCTCGCCGGTTCCGCCCGCGCGGATGGGATTGGTAATGGTGCCGATCACTCCCACCATGTCGTAGTCCGCAGGGTCTAGTTCCTGTTCGTGAGCCAGGAGCAGCTTCGCAACAAGCAGGAAGACAAATGCCGCCCCGCCCACTCCGCTCAGAGCTGCCAGCGCCAGCACCGCCAATGTCCATAGCGTGGAATATTTCGTTAGCAGATAACCGACGCCGCCAAACCAGGTCAGGAAGACGACAAGGGTGCTGAAGTTGAACAAAGGCATGCTCGATTCGCTGTGCGGCGTGCCTCCCGTGACGTGCCCTCCGGCGCGACCGATATGCGGCAAGTGAAGCTTGCCAGAGAAGTGAAAATGCGGCCGCGCACCGCCGCCAAGAAACGAGAGCAAGCTCAGCACGAAACCCACGATGAAACACAGCAAGTAGAAATCGGTGAGCGTCATCGCCATTCCTCCTGGGGATGTCGCGCCTGCGAGTGCCCGCCAGCATTAACCAGCGAAGGTTTCAGGACTTCCAGCAGCCGATCCACGAGATGAGGAGTTTCTAGAATCGCGCCCAGCAGCATCAGGCAACGCCGCGAGTCTTCGTGCTTGGCCAATTCCAGCAGTGCCTTGCTGACCTCAGGATCACGCCGGAAGCGTTCCGCACCGTTGATCAGCCACAAATCGAGCGTATCTTCCATGATCCGTAGGTCGGAAAGAAGTTCGGTATGAAATCCCTCGGGGTCATCCACCAGGTATCCGGGATGCACCTTGAAAAACCTGGCCAGCAGCATTCGGGAAGAGTTAGTGAGGTGCGGACGTGAGCCGCTCTCGATCTGCGAAAGGTAGGATTGGCTCAGGCTGCGGCCCATTTCCTTCTGCATCGCGCCAGCAAGTTCCTGTTGCGTCATTTCCCGACCCAATCCGCGGAGGACACCCTCCACTTCCCGCAAGTAGCGTAGCTTTTCGCCTAGTCTCATTTATTTCTGATTGCGATATTAATATCACAAATTGCAATTATGTCAAGAACTCGATCAGGAGGGGAATCAATGATTTGGCAGGGCGGAGACTCTACTGGGGTTCGAGCAGTTCGTCTAGCGTAGCGGTCTGGCCCTTCTGGACCTCGACGGTGCGCGTTGCCGGCTTATAGCCATCGGCCTGTAGAGTTACACGGTAGCTACCGGGATTGAGTGGAAAGCGGAAGGGGGTGCGTCGCGGCAGGACCATTCCATTTACAGCGATGCTTGCGCCCTGGGGACGCGTGCGCAGCTGCACCATGCCCATGGTTTCAGGGGTGGGCGCCAGGCCGTTGATGGCATAGAACTGCTTCCAGAAAGCAAGACCGGCAGCGGGCGCCTGGGTGTTCATCACTTTGCCTTGCTGGGCGGATTGCGGCTGTGTTTGGGGTGCGCCTTCGTTCTGAGGGTGAAGCGGGGTAGAGAAATTCAGAGTCTGGCCCGGACCAGCATCCGCCAGAGTTTCAGCGCGTTTAAAACCCCCTTTCAGGAGAACGATGCGGTGCTGGCCAGGATCCACCGTGAGTTGTGCTGGCGTCGTCTGCGCGGTGGGAGAGCCATCCAGCACGATCCAGGCCCCCTGTGGACTGCTATCGATAATAAAAGAAGCTTTGAGCTGCTCCAGGGTAGCATCCACCGTGGTTTTCTTTCCCGCGACCACCTCCACCTTTTGCTCTGCTGGTTTGTATCCATTCAGTGTGAACACCAGGCTGTGATGACCAGCTTTGAGCGGCGGCGTAAGGAATGGCGTGATCCACTTCGCCTGGCTATGTCCGTCGATCTCGACCTGTGCACCTGTGGGAGTCGAAGTCAGGTGGAGTTCGCCGGTAGTCACCGGCGGAGGCGGCGGGGTTTCCTTAACCGCGATTTGCGGCTTGTCCGCCGCCTCGGGCCGGCTTGCTTCGGCCTGTAACTTGACTGCATCCTGCTTGGTCTTTTCGAGTTCGCGAGTGCCGGGGATAACCGCTGGCGGCACATCCGCCACGGGAGCGGTTACTGGCGCCATTTCCGGCGCAGGCGTAGTGACATTCGCAGGTTCCTCCACTTGAGGGACTGTAATAGCGGAGACTTCTTTTTCACGCGCTTGCCGCTGATGCTTGAGATTGAGTTGCTTCAGACCGGCAAGGCCCAAGCCCAGTGCCACCAGCGTGAAAACCACAGTAAAAACCTTCGAACCCTTCTTGGGCTCGGGCTCAGAATTATCTATGGAATGTCGGGTGTACGCGGGGATCTGGATGCGTACGGTATCTTCCTGCGCCAGTTGGGTTGCCGTCACCAGCGACTGGCTGTCGAAGACCTGGGTCAGCGGCATGGCCGGCTGAGCTGACACGATTGTCTTTCGCGCTGACGGCGGTGCGGGCGGGTTTATCCCGATTGGAACGTCAAGCGCAGGCGCCTTCACCCCGACAGACCCAGCTTCGCGCGCGGTCATGCCCAGGGCAGTCACACCGGCGGCAGGTAGAGCCGACGCCAGCTGCGTATGCGAGTTGGCATGCTCGGCCATGGCGGCGGGAACCTGCACGGTGCCGTCAGCCGCGAGACCAGAATTCTTGTAGTTCTTCAGAGCGCGCGCCAGTTCCGCGCCGGTCTGATAGCGGTCGTCCGGCTGCTTCGAGAGCGCCTTCTGGATCACCGCACTCAATGCCGGATGAATCGTCACATCTAATTCCCGAGGCGGAATCGGCGTCTCGTTAACGATCTTGTAAACGACGGTGGTAATACTCTGTCCGTCGAACGGCTTCTCGCCGGTGACCATCTCGTAAAGAATGACGCCGGCCGAGAACAGGTCGCTGCGACCATCGATCATCCGCCCACGCACCTGTTCCGGCGACATGTAATTGGGCGTGCCCAGGATCTCGCCGGTATGGGTGAGCCCGGCGCCGGCCTTGGCGATGCCAAAATCCATGATCTTCCCGGTGCCATCGGGCATGATCATCACATTGCTCGGCTTGACGTCACGATGCACTACGCCGCGCGAATGCGCGTAATCCAGTCCCATGCAGATCTGGCTGCCGATATCCACCACGCGATCGATAGGCAGCACGCGGCGCTGGTTCAACATGGCCGCCAGTGTGGTGCCTTCGATGTACTCCATGGCGATGTAGAAGATTCCGTTGTCTTCGCCGGCGTCGTAGATGACCACTACATTGGGATGGCTGAGCACGCCCGCTGAGCGAGCTTCGTTGCGGAAGCGGCGAAGCATTTCTTCGGCTTCGGCGCCGTGCACGTCGACCCGCATGGTCTTGAGCGCCACGGTGCGTCCGATGTTGGGATCGACCGCCCGATACACGACGCCCATGGCGCCCTTGCCCAGCTCTCCGGTGACCTCGTATCGCCCGATTTTCCGACCGTTCATCAACTACCTTCCGACAAACCGCGACCGCCTAAGGCCGCAAGGGTGGCTGCAGTGCAGTTACTCGGTGGTAAATACACTGCGCCCCGGCCTTTTTCGTGTAACCCTCGGCCCAAAGTGTAGTCGTGATGGGATGACCAGAGGAGGGCACCAAGGTAACAGCACCTTTGGGTCGGCGAAAGGCGTTCGAAACGGATAACTACATGCCCGGCTTGCCGGTGTTCACGTCGCCGGAGGGAAGTGGTGGAGAGGGCACGGAGACGTGCTCGTGCACGATCAGCCAGCGGTCGCCCTTCTTTTCCCAGACTACGGTCCAGCGCCCGTCCATGGCAGCCTTGTTGCCAGTCTTCAGCGTTCCAGTGAGGCCCCAGGTGGCGGTCGCCCAGGCCAGACTGCCGTGGAGATGAACCTGCGCGTCATTACCGAGAGTGAATGTCAGGCTGCGAAAGCCGGCCAGCACATCGGCCGCGCCCTTGGCATAGTTGGCGAAGCCGCTGTATTTCATGGGCAGGATGTCAAAGAAGACATTGTTTGACGACTGATCGTAGTAGGGCGCAGCGTTAGCCGGATCCATGGTCGACCAGGCGGCAAGTATTTCCTGCATGAGGTTGACGCTCGGCGGCTTGAGCGTGCTGGGAGCAGGGTGGAGTGACGGAGGCGTCTGCTGCGCATAGCAGAAGCCTGCCGAGACAACAACCAGAGCAGTAAGAATCGTCGCGACGGTGTGGTTTCGCATGAGAATTATTTTGCGCCTAGAACATAGAGCAGATTGACGCGCAGGCCTAGATTACAACCTGTTCTGTGGGAAGTGGGAAACTGAATAGGGAGCCGTTTTCCACCCTGAAATTTGCCGCCGGCTTGACCTTGTCCGAAAAGCACGCGGACCGTCATGAAGAAAATCAGTGCGGTTACGGCGGGGGCAGTGACGACACGCGCAGGAAGAGATGAGCGTCTCTCTGTATCCATAAAGCGTTCTCGAAGTGCGCGCTGTACTGTGGTTGGCGGTTTTAATCGAGAAATAGACTGTTCACTGCGCAAGAACCAGCCGAGGCTAATTTGATTGAGCAGTGAGGTCAAGCGCGTCGGGCGTGTTGAAAATTGACGCTGCTCGTTCGAGCACGTTACAATCACAGGGTTTGCCTGTACTGCCAGACCCCGTCAGGGGATCCCGCTGCCGTCCTGGCAAGCGGGGGAGTGCAAGCGCTCTAATTCAGCTTGGGCTGCGCCGTCATGCGGCGTTGTGGGAGGCATTATGTATGCGGTGATCCGCACCGGGGGCAAGCAGTATCGCGTCGCCCCGGGAGATGTAATTCGAGTAGAAAAGCTGGCTTCCGGCGAGGGTCAGGGAGAGAGTGTCCAGTTCAAGGACGTGTTGGCGGTGTCCGCCAGCGAAGGCGAGGTGGGACGGCCAAGTGGAGAGACGCTGGTAACGGGACGGGTGCTGGGCGAAGGCCGCGGCGACAAAGTTCTCGTCTTCCACTACAAGCGTAAGAAGCAGTACAAGAAGCTGCAGGGGCACAGGCAGCCGTTCACCGCGGTGGAGATCACCGAGATCTCGGTTGATGGGCAGAAGTTTACGTTTGACGGGTCCCGTCCCTACTTCATTCCCGGGGCAAAGAGAGCCGCGGAGCCGGCAGCCGCGCCAGCGTCAAAGAAAAGCCGCAAGGCGGCAGCTCATGCTGGCGAGACAGAGGCAGCGGTGGAGAAGGCCGAGAGGAAAGCTGCACCCACCGCGCGGGCAAGCTCCGCAGCCAAGAAAGGCGCGGCCAAGAAGAAGGCAGCCAAACCAACTTCGCAGGCAAAAAAGAAATAGTCAGCACCGACACCAGAGATCAGGAATAAGTCATGGCACACAAAAAAGGATTAGGCAGCTCACGTAACGGCCGCGATTCGAATGCGCAGCGGCTGGGCGTCAAGGTTTTCGGCGGACAACTGGTTCCCGGCGGCTCCATCATCGTTCGTCAGCGCGGTACCCGCATCAAACCCGGCCTGCACGTAGGCCGCGGCAAGGACGACACGCTGTTCGCGAAGGTGACGGGGACGGTGAAGTTCATCGACAAGGGCACGTCGGGCAAGTTTGTGATGATCGAGCCGGCGGAGACGGCGAAGTCGTAAGCCGGCATCTGCTTCGCGGTTGCAAGAAAAACGCGAAATCTTTCGACTCGGACGAAGGGGACAGGCGGGATTGCCTGTTCTACACAAGCCGACCCGATCCTCGGTCAAGATGACATTTGTGAGTCGCCAAAATCATTTAGAGGACTCCGATTCTCTCTGGGTCCCGACGTCTTCCGCTTCGGGATACTTCAATTTCTGGCGTTCGTAGATCTCGCGCACGCGATCCAAGGTATCAACTTCCTCCGGGCGCTTGTCTGGACGCAGGCGGACGATGCGCGGAAAACGCAAGGCGTAGCCGCTGTTGTGGCGGTCGGAGACCATCACGGCGTTGAATGCCACCTCGATCACGATTTTCGGCTCGACTTGCCGCCGGAATCCTTCATCGCGAACTGTGTGCTCCAGGAACCATTGCGTTAGCCCGGTGATCTCCGCATCGGTCAATCCGGAATAAGCTTTGCCAACGTTGAGCAGAGTGTCGTCCTCATCCGCCGCGCGCACAGCGAAGGTGTAGTCGCTGAGCACGCCAGCCCGCTTGCCATGACCGAACTCAACAGCGGTCACCACCACGTCCAGCGTCGCCAGTTCGCGCTTCAGCTTCAGCCAGGAGCGGCCGCGCCGGCCCGGCGTATAAGCGGACTCGATGTCCTTAATCATCAAGCCTTCGTTGCCACGTTCCATGGCCTGCTCGAAGAGCTCTTCCAGATGCGCGCTGGAGTCTGCGGTAGTCGCAGGAGCACGAAGTACCTGCGTCTGCGCGGTCGCGATCACGTCGTCCTCGGACACGCCCCGCGAATTTTCCTCGGATCCAAACATCAACTGTCCCTGCGCTTCACGCGAATGCATACCGATCCGGAGACGCGGATTACGGCACGCTTCGGCAAAGATACGATCCAGAACGTGTGCCCGCTCCCGAAGCGGACGATCGATAAGCAGCTCCCCATCCGCGTAAAGCACATCGAAGACAACGTAGGCGACCGGGACCTGGCGCATCAGGGCGGCGGAAACCTTCTTGCGTCCCAGCCGCTGCTGCAATTGCGAGAAGGGCAGCGGTCGACCTCCATCCGGGCCGGCTTGCCAGGCCAGAACCTCGCCATCGAGAATCAAGCCATCGGGAAAGCTGGCCAGCGGCTGGTTTAGTTCGGGGAATGAATTCGTGATCTCGCCCAGGGTCCGCGAATAGAGCCGCACGTGATCGGAAACGTGGGCCTGCGCGCGAATGCCATCGTATTTGTCTTCCACCACTGCATGCTCGAAATACTGGAAGGCCTCGTCGGCGGTTTCCGCCGGGCTGGCAAGCATGAAGCCGATGGGGTGAAACAGCCTCAAGTGCGCCTGATTCAGTTTGACCTCTGCCGCCAACCGGAGGGTCTCCCCGATATCACCCAGCAGCATGTTGGCGCGTTGCACCTCGGGAAGCGCCGCCCCATAGGCCTTGGCGATGGCTTCTTCCACCAGGCTTTCGCGCAGGCCGATACGCAGATCGCCGGCGATGATCTTGACCAGGTACTTCACTTCCAACGCGCTGGCCTGGGAAAGGAGCTGGCGAAGCAGCGTTGCTTTGACCGCAGCCCGGCGCGTCTCCGCAATCTGCCGAAATTCGCGGACCACTTCGATGACATTGAGACTGGTTTGCGCGGGCGCCAGGTCCACCAGAAGATCGTAAGCGGCCGCGCCGGCATCGCCGTGGCGGCGATAGGCTGCGGTCATCTCGCTTTCGCTCTTTTGCGAGATCGTGCGGAGGGCCTCCCACAGCATGCTCCCGCCCACCTGAAGCGTGGTTTCGTCGTAGGTGGGAAAAGCGCGTCCGGAGAGAAACACGGCGGAGATCGCAGCTTCCTCTAACTTGCGGGAGCGGAAATAGTCGCTGAGCAGGCGGACCTTCTCCGTCTTCTTGGTGGTAGCGGCGATTGCTTCGCAGATGGTGGAAAGCGGTCCCATTAGGTTTAGACTGCATTATTCACCAGCAGGAGGTGTTTTAGGTGGGGCTTCCAGAGTGTGCGTGACAGTCTTTCTGAGAAGCCAGTTTTTCCGCAACCTGTGAAGTTACGCCCCCTCCAGAGCTCTGACTCTCCGGCGCCACAAGGCAGAAAATCAGAATCTCGGAACGATGCCCGTCTATCACTTGGAGCATGATGGAACAAAACCTGGAACACACCATGTCGCTTCTCGCTCGGACGCCCGCTGCTCTTAACGCACTCTTACGTAATCTGCCAGAACCCTGGATTTCTTGTAATGAAGGCGATAAAACCTGGAGCGCGTACGATGTCGTCGGTCACCTGATCCATGGGGAACGCACGGATTGGATGCCGCGGGTGCGGATGATCCTGGAATTCGGTGAGACCCGGACGTTTGAGCCCTTTGATCGGTTAGCCCAGATGCGAGAAAGTAAGGGCAAGTCACTAGGGCAGCTATTGGATGAATTTGCCCGGCTGCGGTCAGAGAATCTGGAGGCGCTGAGGGCGTTGAATCTGCAGCCGGAGGATCTCAACCGTCGTGGACGGCATCCTGCTCTCGGAGCAGTTACCCTATCGCAGTTGCTGGCGACCTGGGCCGCTCACGATTTAACTCACCTGCACCAGATCTCAAGAATTATGGCCCACCAATACCGCCAGGCTGTGGGTCCCTGGAGCGCCTTTCTTGGGGTGCTGCAGTGCGCCGGCCACAGCTCCTGATCGCTTGTGAAGTGAGGGGCAAGCGGCGGATCGCAGGCAGGTAGCGGTCTCCAGGCAAAGCAGAGGACCTCCAATTCCCGCTTTGGGCGCGGGTTACCAGCGAGTGCGTTAGACACAGACCTTGGTGATATAGGTCACGGTTTCCCCACCTTTCCGGCTGGACAATCAGGTGTTAACGGGCAGGCTTGGGGGGAGGAGTTCCGCCCCCGGCATGCGCTTGCGGAGAACAGGAGGGGGTGCGCCATGATGCTCGCCTATCGGCTCGTTCGTCTGATCGAGACCCATTCCACCCAATTATCGGAAGGGCTGCTGGAGAAGCTGCATAACTGCGAAAAGTGCCGTGATTATCGTACCCGGGTCCCGTCGGACGACTTCCGGGCAGCGGTATTTGAAATCTACAACCATCTTGGCGAGTGGCTGTTGGGCAAGTCGGAGGGGGATATCGAGCGCCGCTACGTCCAGATTGGGATGCGCCGGGCGCAGCAGGGAGTGCTGCTGAGCGAACTGATGTACGCCATAGTGCTCACCCGCGAACACTTATGGGATTTCCTGAAGAAGGAAGACACGATGGAACGGCCGGTGGAAGTGTTTGGAGAGCTGGAAATGTTGCAGATGCTCGAGGGCTTCTTCGACAAGGCCATCTACTACGCCGCCGTGGGATATGAGAAAGCTGGCGCTGACGAGAAAGTGAAGAATCACGAACTGGCTCACACAAAGTAGTTCGGTTTTTGGGCAAGAAAGGCCGTGTCATGTCTGACTGGTTGCTCAGCTACAAGAACAAACTGATGTGCGCCCATGATGCCTTGCGCTGTGTGGAATCGGGCATGCGGGTGTACATCCACCCGGGATGCGCCGAGCCCGAGACTCTGGTCGAGGCGCTCATGGAGCGTGCACCTTTTGTGCGCGATGTAGAGATTGTCCACCTGCTGACGCTGGGAACCGCGCCTTATGTTGCGCCGCAGATGCAGGGGCATTTCCGGCACAACGCCATGTTCATTGGCGAGAATGTGCGGGAAGCAGTCAACGACGGGCGAGCCGATTACACCCCGGTGTTCCTGGCCGAAGTGGAGTCGTTGTTTGAAAACGGCACCATGCCACTGGATGTAGCGTTGATCCAGGTTTCTCCGCCCGACGCGCATGGGTACTGCAGTCTGGGCGTTGGCGTGGACACCACCATGACTGCAACCCGGTGCGCCCGCCACGTGATCGCACAGGTCAACGATGCCATGCCGCGCACCTATGGCGACAGCTTCCTGCATATCAGTCAGATCAGCGCATTCGTCGAGAGCAGCCGGCCTTTGTGCGAGCTGCCTAAGCCAGAGATAACGGATCTGCATCGCGCTATCGCCAAGAACATCGCCGCCCTGATCGGCGACGGGGCGACGTTGCAGCTGGGAATCGGCGGGATTCCCAATGCCGTCCTTCCTTTTCTGACAGACCGCCAGGATTTGGGCATTCATACCGAACTGGTCAGCGATAACGTGATCCCGCTGATCGAGGCGGGTGTAATCACTGGGCGCAGGAAGACGCTGTTGCCGCGCAAGATCGTATTGGGCTTCCTTTTGGGAACGCGCGAGCTTTTTGACTTCGCTGATAACAACCCTATTTTTGAGTTTCGTCCTAATTCTTTTACCAACGACCCTGTAACAATCGCCCGCAATGACAATATGGTGGCCATCAATGCCGCCCTGCAGATCGATTTGACCGGCCAGGTGTGCGCCGATTCCATTGGAGCGAGCTTTTACAGCGGCATCGGCGGGCAGGTCGATTTCCTGCGCGGATCCTCCAAGTCCAAAGGCGGCAAACCTATCATTGCACTTCCCGCTACGGCTAAAGGCGGGCGCATCTCACGCATTGTTCCCATGCTGAGCCCCGGCGCCGGCGTCGTTACTTCCCGCGGCCTGACTCACTACGTCGTGACCGAATACGGCACTGCCGACCTGCATGGAAAATCCATCCGCCAGCGCGCCGAGGCGTTGATCCAGATCTCCCATCCCGATTTTCGCAACGAACTCTACGAATATTGCGAGCGCACTCGCTGGCTGCAGCGGGCAGACGCGCTCGCCGCGAGGTGAATATGGCAGCCCGGGGAAGCGTCACTATCGATGTCAACGAATGCAAGGGTTGCGGTCTGTGCGTCGATGCCTGCCCGCCCAGGAAGCTGGCCCTCTCTTCCACGCTGAATTCCTACGGCGTCCATCCTGCGATTTATCTGGGCGAGGGCTGCACCGGGTGCGGAATCTGCTTCTACTGCTGTCCCGAACCCGGGGCCATCACCGTGTACAAGGCGATTACGCCTGCCAAAGGAGCTGTCATCAAAGAGGAGGTCGATTATGCGACAGTTGTGTAAGGGCAACGTCGCAGTGGTGAAGGGCGCAGTGCTCGCCGGTTGCCGCGCCTTCTACGGATATCCCATAACCCCCGCCAGTGAGATCGCCGAATACGCAGCCCTCTTCCTACCCCAGATTGGTGGCACCTTTGTGCAAGCGGAGAGTGAAGTCGCGGCCATCAACATGGTGTATGGCGCGGCTGCGGCGGGCATGCGTGTCATGACCGCTTCCTCCGGCCCGGGGGTCAGCCTGATGCAGGAGGGGATCTCCTATCTGGCAGGATCAGAGCTGCCCTGCGTGATTGTGGATATCATGCGCGGCGGTCCTGGCCTGGGAAATATCGCTCCCGAGCAGAGCGATTATTTCGCCATGGTGAAGGGCGGAGGCCATGGCAACTACCGCAATCTGGTTCTGGCTCCGTCTTCCGTGCAGGAGATGGCGAGCCTCACCATGCTGGCCTTCGAACTGGCGGATCGCTATCGCAATCCAGCGGTGGTGCTCGCCGATGGCTTTGTGGGCCAGATGATGGAGCCGCTTGACCTGCAAGTCCTCGAAGCAGAAGGCATCAGCATTCCAGAGAAGCCCTGGGCGGTGAAAGGAACGGCAGAGACGCGCAAGAACCTGATCTGCTCGATCTATCTCGACCCCGATGAGCTGGAAGGGCATGTCCGCAAGTTACAGGCGAAGTATCGCCTGGCGGAGCAGTTAGAGCCCCGGTTTGAAACCTATCTCGCTGAGGATGCCGAACTGCTTCTGGTCGGATACGGAATCGTGTCGCGGGTGTTGCGTTCTGCCGTCGAGCAGGCGCGGGCGGAGGGGCTGCGGGTCGGGCTGTTCCGGCCAATCTCGTTGTGGCCGTTCCCGTCCAAGCCGCTGCTGGAAATCGCATCGCGCTGCCGCTCGGTTCATGTGGTCGAGATGAGCAACGGACAGATGGTCGAGGATGTGAAGCTGGCCGTAAACGGGCGAGTGCCAGTGGAGTTCTACGGACGTACGGGAGGGAACGCGCCCTTGGCAGAAGAGGTGCACGCGCAGCTCCTGGCACACGCTTGAGCTGTCAGGCATCGAGCAAGGAGGGCAGCTTGGAATACGAAACTGTGCATTCGAAGTCACCGGTCTTCTATGACCACTATGAGCGCAAATCGGAGCTGCAGCACCAGACGCACTATTGCCCAGGCTGCGGGCACGGCGTTGTCCATAAGCTGATCGCAGAGGCCATTCAGGAGCTGGGGCTGCAGGATCAGACCATCTTTGTGAGTCCGGTCGGGTGTTCCGTATTTGCCTACTACTATTTCGATGTGGGCAATGTTCAGGTTGCTCACGGACGCGCGCCCGCGGCTGCCACCGGCATCAAGCGCGCCTGTCCGGACAAAATCGTGATTGCCTACCAGGGAGACGGCGACCTGGCCGCAATCGGCACGGCGGAAATTGTCCACGCTGCCAATCGCGGCGAAAACATCACTGTGTTTTTCGTGAACAACGCAACCTACGGCATGACCGGCGGTCAACTCGCTCCCACGACTCTGGTCGGGCAGACCAGCACTACTTCTCCCTGGGGACGCCGTCCTAATAACGAGGGCTATCCTCTGCACATCTGCGAGCTGCTCTCGAGTCTCCAGGCACCGGTGTACATCGAACGGGTGGCGCTGTCCGACACCAAGAACATCATGCGGGCGCGTAAAGCCGTTCACAAAGCGCTGGAACTGCAGAAAAAGGGCGCGGGATTTACTCTGGTGGAAATTCTCTCTCCCTGTCCAACGATCTGGAAGCTGGATCCCGCCGAGGCCAAGCACTGGGTGGCAGAGAAAATGATCCCGGTATTTCCGCCGGGGGTCTACCGCGACCGCGCTGCGGGGGAAGGTGCCGATTCGCCGAGAATCGCTGTTCCGCAAAAATCCGTTACCGAAGTGCTGGAGTTGATGCCCGCCTCGGATCAGCAGCCGGCACGACGCGCCAGCGGAAAGGCGGGCGACAGGAAGATCAAGGTCGCAGGCTTTGGTGGCCAGGGCGTGTTGCTGACGGGAATTATCCTGGCCGAGATGGGTATGCGCGAGGGTCTGGAAGTAAGCTGGCTTCCCTCCTATGGACCGGAGATGCGAAGCGGCAGCGCGCACTGCCACGTCTGTCTATCGCACCAGCGTATTGGCTCTCCTCTTACTTCCCAGCCGGATGTCCTGGTAGCCATGAATGAAGTCTCGCTGCGCAAATTTGGGCCTCAGGTCGCATCCGGCGGACTCATTCTCTACAACCGCGAGAGTCTGCCTCCTGACTTCACGCCCCCCCAGGCCCGGGTAATCTGCATTCCTGCGTCAGAAATCGCCGACCGTCTGGGAAGCGCCAAGGTCACCAATTCCGTGATGATGGGAGCTCTGCTGGAGGAGACTGAGTGTTTGCCCTTCGAGAGCGCGCTGGAGGTTCTCGAGGGGATGGTGAAAAAGCCCGGGTTGGTCGAGATCAATCGCAAGGCCCTGGAAGCGGGAAGGAAGTTTATCTGTGATCAGGTAAGGGTCGGCGCGGTCTCCCAGCCTGATGGTTTTGCGTATTGAAGCGTGTTTCTGGTCTTGAGGAGGCGATCAGCCCCCAGTCAAACCAGGTGCTTTCCACCTAGTTGCTGTTTTTTCTACCGCCCAGCAACGCCGCGCCCAGTGCTCCGCCGACCGCGGAAAAGATCACGAAGGCAAACAGGAACATGACCATGGCCAGCGTGACCATTGTCGCCAAGCCTTCTGGGGACAACAGGCGCTGCAACATCTGCTGTACCTGAGGATCCGCGTTGCGCGTCGCTGATTCCTCCACCACCTTTTGCACCATGTCGCGAAACTGTCCCGTCTTGCGCGTTACCAGGAGCTGCAGAGCCGTCAGGACGGCAAAGATCACCCAGGCGAACAGGCCTGCCACGGCTCCAACCTTCGCGCCCATGCCGGCAGTTACCTCCTGCCCAGGATTTCGCCGGCGATAGAGCGCCACACCCAGGGCGCCACCCGCCAGAATCCATAAACAGAAAGTCGAGAAGGGGACAATCCAGGAGAGTCCGATCAGAACTCCTGCGATCAGCGCACCCGGCAGGGCATCGGACCAATTGAGTGGTCCCGCACCTAAGGGGGGCGCCGGAGAGACTGAAGAAGGCTGCGTGAGCGGAGTCGAAGCCGGTGCTGGCACGGTTTCGGGTTCAGAAGAAGAGACCCTGATTTGTGGAGCGCCGCACCGGGTACAGAAGGCAGTACCTTCCTCCAGGACAGCGCCGCATTGATGACAGTTGGTTTCCACTAGGCTAGCAACGTAACAGTAGCGGTACTGGCGGCGCAAGTTGAAGACTATTTGGCGCGCCTCTACATTGTCTCCCGGTTGCGGACCTGCACATAAACCAGCGCGAACTCGGTGCCCGTCCCTTTAGGTTTTACAGAGACGATGCGCTGACGGTCCGGCACCCCCACCGCCAGATCGAGTTTTCCAGGCTGTTCACGGCCGGAGTCGGAACAGGCAAGCTCCTTCTGATCGTGGCGGTGATTTTCTTTGACCCCTTTGGGGCACTCCAGCACCTTGCCATAGCGCTTCAAATCGTTGCGGTAAAAGTCGATGATCTTCTCCGGAGCATCGTTGGATTGAAATTCCGCCGCCACCACACGCACTCCGAAATTTGCGGACCCGATGTTTACATTCGCTCGATGCGAATCGTCGCCATCAGCTGGCTTGGGTTGCGCCCCGGGATAGAGGCTCAGTCCGGTATCGCTCACGTTGGGTTGCGTTCCGACATGAATGCTTCCGACCACCGTGTCGATGTCGACCTTCTTATCCCCGTCCTGCTTATTTGCGCGGAGCTCGCCCAGGGGACTGTTGATCGTGACCTTCTTTCCGTCCTCTTCCTTGCGGACAGTACAGCCGGCGAGCGTGAAACCCGCAACCAGAACGGCGAGAACGAGCGCTGGCATCGCGCTCTCCGAGAACTTACGGAAGCGTAGCTTTGGCATTGGAAGTTGTCCCTCCTGGCACTACCTGAGCATGCATTATTCCCGCGCCACGCCGTGCGATGTCGGGGATCGTGACCGGCAAGTGCCCGCCAATGGGAATTTCTCCGAACAGCGCCTTTACCGCACTCACCTCTGAAACCGAAGCGCTGGAAAAGGTGCACACGTAGTTCTGTACCTCAGGAAAATCCGCGCCGACATATGGGTTCCCCATGGCGACCACCACCGTGCGCGGTCCCGCCGTTTCCAGGACACGATGCAGCAGATTGCCAGTCGCATCCGCCAGCGAAACGGTATTCTTCAATTCGTTGCCCGCCATCACCGTCTTTCCCGGCGTGGGAATCACATACACAGGAACAATAACGTTTTCGGCTTTGGCAACCGCAGCCAGCACTTCCTGGCTCATCGCCGCGGCGATGCGCGGATCTACGTAGAAGACGGTCGCCTCAGGAATACGCGTGCGCAGCTCGCGTTCGAAGCTGCGGCCGGAGTCCATGCGGAGATCGTCGCTGAAAATGACCGCGACCACCCGGCCCGTCGTTTCCTCTGTCACGGTATACGGATTCCGCTGGAGGTTGGTTCCGGGAAAGGAGGTTCGTTTCAAAGGGAGGACCTGCCCGTCGTCGCGAACCAGAGTGACCGCCGAGTCGGCGATCTTCTGTCCCAGGGCGACATTTTCCGGCCGGTCCACCTGGTGGGCGATCTCGTCGATATCCACCAGCCTGGCGTGATGCAAACCCAGGGATGCCTTTAGCCGTAGGATCTTGAGAACCGAAGCATCGATCTGCGCCTGGGAAATCTCTCCACGTTGCACGGCAGCCAGCACTCCTTTGTAAGCGCCATCCAGGTCCTGGGGGATCAGCAACACGTCGTTGCCTGCCTTCAACGCGGCCACCGCCGCGCCGGCCGAGGAATTTCCGCTGCTGGAGTAGAGCCGCATCAGGCCATTCATGTCCATGGCATCGGTGATCACCACGCCCTTGAAACCGAGTTGCTGCTTGAGCAGTTCAGTAATCACTTTCTCGGAGGTAGTGGCTACCTTGTTGCTGTCAGGTTCAATTGCCGGCACGGTGACGTGAGCCACCATGACCGAGTCCACTCCTGCTTCGATTGCCTTCCTGAAAGGAGGCAATTCCACCGTCTGCAAGCGATGCAGGTCAGCATTTACGCTGGCAACGCCCAGATGCGAGTCGGTGGCTGTGTCGCCGTGTCCGGGAAAATGCTTGGCGGTGGTAAGCATGCCGCCCTCATGCGCGCCCTTGATGTAACGTGAAATCAGTTCGCCCACCTGCTGCGGGTCTTCTCCGAAAGAGCGCGTATTGATGATGGGGTTCAGGGGATTGGAATTCACGTCGGCGATGGGGAAAAAATTCCAATGGATTCCGAGCGCCCGCGCCTCTTGCGCGGTGGCGCGCCCGAAGGCTTCCACGTAATCAGGGTTGCCCGCAGCACCGAAGGCCATGGGATGGGGAAAGACGGGCGTGCCATTGAGCCGCATGGAAACACCACGCTCGAAATCCGCCGCCATGATCAGCGGCAGCTGAGAATCCCGCTGCAGTTGGTTTACCAGCATGGCCATCTCGTAAGGCTCGTTCTTCAGCAGGAATGGCCCATCTACGGGAACGCTCACCGCGAACGAGCCGATGTGGTATTTGCGCATGGTGTTGCGCAGCCTGAGGTAGTCGGGTCCGTCGACATTCATGAACGTGACCCGCGCCCAGATCATGAACAGCTGCCCGACTTTTTCTTCCAGCGTGAGTTTCTTGAGCGTCTTTTCGGCCCACTTCCCGCCCTCACGATCTACCTGAATGGGGGCGGGCTTGAGAAACTTTTCCTTATTGCGGGCGAATCCGCTGGGAGCGGCCAAGGCATAGATCAGGACCAGCGCCCCTGAAAGCTTTAGGAATTTGCGCATGGTCGAAAGATAACAAAAGCAGCGCGCAATTGCAGGATCTGCGGCAGATCACCTCAGGCCGCCAGAGGTCTGCGGTTCCCCTTTGGCGTCATGCTGACCCCTGCGGATTGCATTGCTGAGGGTAGTCTGTTCAAGCGTAGCGGGAGTCCCCAGGTGTCTCATAATGAACTGAGGGGTAAACGTCTGTTTCCCTCAGAGGCTAAAGGCAAGGATTTATGCGGCTTTGGACGGGAAGGCTGAAGCCGCGCCCTTTCAAAACCGATTACCAGATAGCTTATAGCTTCTGATTCTCCGAACTAGTTCAATTCGCCAGATTCGCTTTCCACCAACTTGATCGCCTCTTCTGCGATGGCGGGATCATCGCCAAATCCCCGCAGCCACTGAACCTCAAGCTCGCGGCGGAACCAGGTCATCTGTCGCTTGGCGTAGTTGCGATGTGCTTGAGCTACTGAGGCGAGTGCCACTTCTCGATTCAATTCCCCGCGAAGCACTTGCCCGGCCTGCTTGTAGCCAAGCGAATTCAACACGGGAGAGTTCGGGTATTTCCACATCAAGCGCTGAGTTTCCTCCACCAATCCCGCCTCAAACATGCGCAAAGCACGCCGGTTGATGCGCTCATAAAGAAGCTGGCGATCCGGGTCAAGGCCGATTCGCAGAATTGTGAATCCACGCAGAGGTTCGCGGCCTTCTCCCCAGAGTTCGGTCATGGGCTGGCGGGCCAGGAAGCAAATCTCGAGGGCGCGAACGATTTTCGGGAGATCGTTGGGATGAATACGTTCCGCGGCGCCGCGGTCAAATCGCGTCAGCATCCGATGCAAATACGCAGAGCCTCTGGCTGCGGCGATAGCTCGTAACCGTTCGCGAAGTTCTTCTGACCGCTGCGGTCCGGCGAAGAGCCCGTCCAGCAGAGCTCGCAGATAAAAGCCCGTTCCGCCAACGACTAGAGGCAGCTTGGCGCAGTGCTTGAGGTCTTCAACCACCTGGCGTGCGCGGCGCGCGTAGTCGCCAGCAGTCATCACTTCATTGGGAGAGACGATATCCAGCAGGTGATGGGGGACTCGGCGGCGTTCTTCCTGCGACGGTTTGGCCGTCCCAATTTCAAACTCGCGATAGACGGCAACCGAGTCGCAGCTCAAAATCTCTCCGCCAAACCGTTCCGCGAGAATCAGGGACAGGGTTGTCTTTCCGCTCGCGGTAGGACCCAGGAGAGCAACCAGCAGCGGGTCAGCCATCGCTCAGCGAAGACTCCAGGGAATCAGGCGCCCATAGCGAACCAACAGGATCACCAGGATAATCAGTGCGACTAACAGCAGCCCCTGGGCTTCCACCCGGACAACCGGCTGGTGCCAGCGAGATTTCCATGAATATCGCATGCCGAGATCAACTGCGAATGCCGGGTGCAAACTCCTGCAGCGGCGCTCGCCTGATGCTTTAGGTGACTCTCTCTACTACAACCGCGGTGCCATAGGCGAGGACCTCGGTCACACCCTGCATGATTTCAGTAGCGTCATAGCGCATTCCGACCACCGCATTAGCGCCGAGATCGGCCGCATGCTGCAGCATCAACTCAAAGGCGTCATTGCGGGTTTTTTCGCAGAGTTCGGTCAGCAGGGTGATATTGCCGCCGATTAGCGTCTGCAGCCCCGCGCCAATAGTTCCGATCAGCGAACGAGAGCGCACGATGATTCCGCGCACGATTCCCAGATTGCGTGTCACACGGTAGCCATCCAGTTCAAACGCAGTGGTAGTCATGGAATGCTGGATTCTTGTTTGTGTGGCCATCGGTGTCAGAGGAAATTCTCCTAGTCAGTCGGTTCCTGGGGTTGCATCGCTGATGCGAATTGTATTCTCAGGCTGGACGCGGCTCACAGCCATGCAACGGGGCGTAGTGTATCACTGCTCAAAGCGGTTCTTTTACGGCAGGTCGCGCCGGTCGGGGTTGTAGTAGAAATGAAACCGCAGGGCGAGATATTCACCACGAAACTCGGGCGGCAGCGGCGCAAAGGGATTCGAAGCGGTGATGCCGCCCCAGGCGGCGCGATCCAGGGAAACGTCCCCGGAAGTTCCCGCCAGTCTCATTCCGGCAATCTGACCATTTTTGGTGATAGCAAATTCGATAGACACCTTGCCGCGCTTCATAAGCGGGGCACGGGCTTCTTCCGGAATCAGGTTGTACCAGTTCATGCGCACCGCATGCAGCACGCGGGACAAGTAGGGCCCAAAGTCTACGCCCATGGTGTCGCTGAGAATGTCCAGCTGGCTCTGGATGTGGCCCTGAGTGCCGCCAGGGCCAAGGCCGTAATCGCCAGCCACACCCCCTCCCATCCCGCCACGGTTCGCAGCAGCTGCGCGAGTGGCTTCCGCGATCTGAGCTCCGGGAGACAAACCTGCGCTGAAGGCTCCTTTGCTTGACGATCCTCCACTGGGCGGCACTGATAGGCCAGTCAAGGGATTCTGACTGGGCGGCGGAGAAAGCGGCGATTGCGGACCGGGCTGGTTGTGCGCCACTTCTGGTGGCGCCTGCTGTTGCTGCTGGCTGCCCTGTTGCGCACTTGCTTGTTGCTGCGGAAGGGGCGGAGAGGGCGGTGCGGTCACGCCTGGTTGTCCGGGCGCTCCTGGCCGGGAGGAGTCGCGCAGCCGCTGCAGAGTTTTGCGGTCAATCGACGGCGCACGGGAACTCGAAATGCGATCCTTGTCGGAAATGATGTCGGAATCGGGGCGCTTTGGCACCTTCTGAGCATCGGGCGGCAGCTCCAGGAAGGTTAACTCGCGCTGTCGGATCAGATCCTCTGCCGACGCTACCTGCACCGGCCGCAGGCTGGGAAAAATCTTGGTGGTGTTGATCAGGAATATGACCACCAACAGGTGCAGGACGACCGACATCCAGAAGGCTTCACGCAAGCGGGAGCGAGCTAAACCGTCCTGCAGCTTCAGCAGCAGGACCGGCTCGTTCTCCAGGCCGACACCCGGAACATACTCAATCTGTTCCAGTTGTTCCCCGGCTGGGGGTGGAGCCGTCGATGTTTCCGTTGAAGCCATGAATTGCTAGTTAGACGCCAAAGAGAAAAAAGACGCTACGCTGGTTGTCACCGGTGATGTTTGCGCTGGATTTTGCGCAATTACTCATTTTCTCATTATCTTGTGGTCCTCGCATGCTGAAAACGTCACCTTGGGACTAGTAACGACACATCTCCCTGTGCTCTTATACCCGTTTTTCTGGGGCAAGAAACTAGCGATCTCAATGATTTACGCAATTCTTACAGCGGGACCGCGGTCGGGAGTCTGAGGGGCTAAGAATGGCAGAGATGAGGCTAGGATTCCTCAACCGGGGCGGTTTCAAGGTAAATGAAGCCGAACTGAATTAGCCCGTTGATATCGCCCTCCTGAGCCATGCGGAATATTGCCTCGAGCAGGTTATCTGCCTCTTCCTGAGACATGCTTTTTGTGGCTGCCCAGAATTTTCCCGGATTGATACGAACTCGGTAGTTTGTCGTAGGAGTGTTCATGGCTAGTCAGATGTCGCTCGCTTGCCCACGCCCTTCTAGATATGTCGGTACCAAAGCTGCATTCGTGAGGACAGGCAAGGGAGGTTAAACGATTAGTCCCCGATTGCCAAGCCTCCTCCGGTTAGAACCGTTATTCCTGGGACCCAAGTGTCCCTCGCAAAGCCGCCGCCGTGGCTGTTTCCGCTATTTCTTCGACGGCGTAATGTCTGTAACCGGCAGATCCCAGTGGGCCAGCAGAATTTCAAAGCGGCGCTGTTCCTCGCGCTTGTATGTTTCCTGATCCGGCCAAAGCTGTTGGATCACAGATTGCTCGTCAGGGTTGGCCGAGGTGGCGACGGTTGAGTTTTTGAAACGGATGGTGACGCGGTAGTCCCAGCGAGCGTCCTCGGTCATGTGGTAGGCGGGAGTCTCGATCTTCACCGCCAGCATGCGTCCGTTCTCGACTTGTTTTTGCAGCAGCGGGTAATGATTCTTCAGAAACAGCCGCAGAAATTCCTGCTGATGTCCCCATTGCACCTTGTAGTAGTACTCCATGGTGTAGGGCTGGTCCACGGCAGCCTGTGGCGGCGCACCTTGCGACATTGCCGGCAACGCTGAGAGCAGCAGGGCAAGCAGAATTTTGCTCACAAGTCCTCCATGTGGGTGTCAATTCTAAAATTTCGTGAGGCGGGCGAAGCTGCAAGGAAAAGTTGTCCGCAGGCGGGATTAGCGTCGGGGCTGAAACCGCCATAGGAAACAGAATACCGCAGGTCCAAAAGCATAAATGCTTCGCCGGCGATGCGGGCTCAGCACAACCCCCCGCGGAGAACTGCAGATCCCTCGCTGGCTTTCGCCGACTCGTGATGACAATGTTTGTCAGGGTTGTAAGGGCAGAAATTGGAGGCGCGGGTGAGAATCGAACTCACGCATAAAGGTTTTGCAGACCTCTCCCTTACCACTTGGGTACCGCGCCTTCGACTTTGGAAGGAAACCCGGAAACCCGCGACAGGCGGGCTCAGCCGTTCATGAACTGGAGCGGGAGACGGGATTTGAACCCGCGACTTCGACCTTGGCAAGGTCGCACTCTACCGCTGAGTTACTCCCGCTCGGCGAAGTCGATTATAACGAGGGCGAAAAAGGGGGTCAAACGAGTGGCAGTGAAGCTGAGTGGTGCATGACCATTTAGGGCAGGGTTGAAGCGAAGCGCTTTCAAAGCCGCTGTCGAGGCTGCGCTTCGACTTGAACGGACGAGACGTCCGTTCCCACGTATTCAACATAGGAAACGCAAGTGCAGGCTGGCTTGCATTACGTCAGGCTGGTCTCAGCTTGCCTTTCTCGAGCACGAACTGGTCGCCGCGCCAAGCCACGGTATGACCGGTGAAGCTTGCAATCCACACCAGCAGAGCCCCCAAATCGCGCAATGGAATCAGCGGGAAATCGCGCCAAAGTTGCCGATCGCGCAGCACGCCCAGTCCAACCACTGCCGCCACGGTCAGACGCATTCCGAGAACAAGTACGAGCACGCCCCAGGCCCACCAGGAGAATTTGGAAATCACCAGCGCCAGCAGCGCCCAGGGCAAGCCGAAGGTCAATATCATTCCCGCATAGCCCCAGCGGCGTGAATCCCGTGTGCCCCGCGCCCAGCGCATCTGATGCTGGATATAGCCGGCGACTGAATAATCCGGGAGGTAGTGATCGACGATCTCGTCAGAGAGCACGACCTTGTATCCAGCCTGGGCAATGCGAGCGCCGAGTTCGAAGTCATCAGAGAGATAATCCACGAGCGGTTCAAATCCCCCGATTGCCTCGAGAGCCTTGCGTGGAAAGGCCAGGGTCGATCCCAGGCCGAAGCGTATTCCTTCCAGGGTGCGCGCAGCCAGTACGCCAGCACAGAAATCAGTACTGATGCCCAGACTCTCCAAGCGGGAACCTAGAGTCTTGCCGGCGATTCCGCGATACATGCAAGTGACCATTCCCACCGCGGGATCTGCCAGTGGCGCCATCACACGGTTGAGATAATTGCGATCTAGCCGGATATCGCTGTCGTTCACGATCAAGTGATCGTAACGCGCGTACGCAAGCATCTGCACCAGGTTGCTGACCTTGAGATTGGTTCCCAGGATCTGCGGACAAACCACCAACTTAATGGCGCGCTCGGGAAATTCGGTCATGAGCCGTTGCACGAGAATTGCTGCGAGATCGTGGGGATCGCTTACGCCAAAGATGACTTCATATTGGGGATAGTCCTGCAGGCAATGACTGCGGAAGCTCTGATAAATGTCGGGATCAGTACCGCGGAGGGGCTTGAGAATTGAAACCGGCGGCTGAGAATGGCCTTCGTCTTTGGCCAGCGATCGTCTCAAGCGCCAATACCGCCGAAATGAAAGGGCACTGCCGACACACAGCAGATAGTAACCGGCGCCTGCGAGTGCGCCCAGTACGGACGCCACCTCCAGAAATTTAAGCAGGTGATGGATCATGCAGCGCGCAACGATTCTGAATTTGCCGTGTGGATCCGGCAGGCCGCCCCTAGCGTTGGTCGGGAGGAGCCTAACTTACCAGAAAGCCGCAATTGTCCTCCTTTGAAAATATTCTGTCGAGGTCTGGGGGCTATTCGTATCGCAGCGCCTCGATAGGATCGAGGTTAGCCGCTTTCCACGCGGGATAAATCCCGAACAGCAGCCCAGTGGCGCAGGAAATAGTGAATCCGGTCACACTCCAGAAGGCGGACATGGTAGCCGGCAGCGATGACCAGATAAACCGCACCATGTAGGTGAGGATTCCTCCTACTAAGATTCCTATGATGCCGCCAAGAGCGGTTAAAGTTACCGCTTCCAGCGTGAATTGCAAGAGGATGTCCCGCTTGCGTGCGCCAATGGCTTTGCGCACGCCGATTTCACGGGTGCGCTCGGTCACCGAGACCAACATGATGTTCATCACTCCTACGCCGCCCACGATCAGCCCCACGCTGGAGACCGCAAACATAAAGATGAAGACCGCGCCCGTGATCTGGTTCCAAACATCGGAGAGCGAATCCTGGGTGAAGATAGCGAAATTGTCCGGTGCGCTGGGAGCGACTCGACGACGGCGCCGCAGCAGCTCGCGCATCTCGTCCATCGCCTTCGGCATGTCCTCGTGCGATGTGGCCTTCACAGTGATCCAGTGATCCTTGAGCTCCGGGTGAAGCTTGCGGAAGGTACTCAGCGGAAAACGCACGATGTTGTCTTCTGGATTCTTGCCTCCGGAGAAAGCGCTCTTGACGGGATCCATGACGCCGATGACGCGAAACAGCTGTCCTTCAATATTGATCTCTTTGCCGATCACCAGCTCGTTCTCAAACAGCGTTTCCGCAGTGTCAGCACCCAAAATGATCACGGCAGCGTGCTGCTGGTCGTCGGTGTCATCAAACCATCGCCCCTGGGCAATCTTCAAGTCATAAACATCACGTGCGCTAGAAGTGTCTCCTTCCAGGATGACGTTCTTGGCTTTGCGTCCGTTGTACTTCACCACGTAAGTGCCGGCGCCGAACTCAGGCATGAAGTAACGCACGCCTGCGGTCACCGCCTTCACGTGGGGAAGATCCTTCATGGCCATGGCATCTTCGCCGGAAAGCTCGCGGCGCTTGCGCATCTCTTCGCTGGGGCGTGTGAAGGTGAAGGGTTCAATGTGATAGGCCATGATCAGGTTCGAACCCATGTCGGCGATAGCCTGCGTGACGTTGGAATTCAGGCCGCGGACCACGGAAGAAATGGCAATCACCACCGCTACACCGATCACCACACCAAGGATGGTAAGCGCCGAGCGCATCTTGTTCTTGACGATCGTGGTCAGCGCCATGCGCACGATCTCGCCGTAGTCGCGTCGCTGAATCATTCTCTATATCTCAAACCGCAGGGCCACGATGGGATCCAGACGCGCTGCCCGCCGCGCGGGATAGACTCCGAAGAAGACGCCCACACTGGCGGAAACCAGCAGTCCGGCGGCAATCGCCCACAACTTGATGCTGGACGGCATACCTACCAGGGCGGTGATAGCCTTTGCTATTCCGATCCCGAACAGCACTCCAAACACGCCGCCCACCAGCGCCATGGTGCTCGATTCGATCAGGAACTGCCGCAGGACATCGCTCCTCCGCGCACCCATGGCCTTGCGGATTCCAATTTCACGTGTGCGCTCGGTCACCGAGACCAGCATGATGTTCATGATCACGATGCCGCCCACGATCAGCGAAATTCCCGCAATCGCAATCATGGCGATGAAGAAGCTGCTGCTGATGCTCGACCAGATCCCAAGAAAGCTGGCATTGGTCTCGATCACGAAGCTGTCGGGCTGGCCTGGTGGATCGTGGCGCCGGGCGCGCAACACGGCGCGAGCTTCGTCCATCGCAGTCTCCAGTTGTGAGCCTACAGCCGCGGCCTTACCCGAGATGCGTATGCTGGTGTGCGAGCCGTACTGCTTAAAATATGTCGTGATGGGAATCATTACGTAATTGTCGCGGCTCTGGCCCAGCGTTTTGCCTTCCTTCTTGCCCAGCCCGATTACGCGATAGAGCTGGCCGTCAATGCGAATCTCTTTTCCGACGGGATCCCGCCCGGGCATGAGCTTATCCAGGATGTCGTAGCCGATGATGGCTACCTGCGAATCGTTGCGCAGGTCAGCGTCGTTGATCGCGCGTCCCTCCACCAGTTCGAGGTCGTAAATCACCGTCATCGTCGGGGTGAAGCCACGTACCCAGGTATCACTGCTGGATTGATCACCATAATTGACGTGGCCGTTCTGATTGAAGGTGGAAGCGCCCACGTAGGTGCAGGATTTGCAGGCCTCGCGCACCGCCTCGAAGTCCTCGAGTTTCAGGTCCTTGCGTCTTTGCCCTTCCAGCAACTGATCGATATTGGTGATGACGGGAGACATCTTGCTGACAATGAAGACGTCCGCACCCAAGCGGAATATCTTCTCCGCCACGTAGCCGTTGATCCCATTCACAAAGGTCACCACGGCGATGACCGCGGACACCCCGATCACCACGCCCAACAGCGTCAGGATGGAGCGCAGCTTGTTAGCCCAAAGCGAGAGCAGGGCAATGCGGATGGCTTCGACGTTATGCATGATGGTGCGTGAGAAAGCCCTAAACGAAAGTCTAGCAGACCGGGCACTCACGGATTGCCGCTGCAAGATCGGCTCTGACCTGTATTTACGGTATTTGTCCCACGGTGGTTCCGGGCATTCAACATTCAAAAGCACTCTCATAATGAACCGAGGGGTAACGTTTGTTTCCCTCAGGGGCTAAAGCCCAGGATTTATGCGGCTCTGGACGGCGCGAAGCCGCGTCCTTTCAAAACCGATTTATGAGATAGCTTCTCAGTGGTCCGCGCGGTCTCGGGAGGCAGAGCACCCCAGACTCGCTGAATGCCCCCCGCCAAAACAGCATTCCAACTCCGTCCCCAACGCATCTATAATGAAGAGGTTGGCAGCCGGATCGGGCGGTCGCTTGCCTGCAACTAAGGGTGCGGGTGGAGAGGAAAGTCCGAACTCCGAAGAGCAGTGTGCCGGATAACGTCCGGGAGGTCAGGTTCAAGCCTGATCGACGGAAAGTGCCACAGAAAACATACCGCCCCGCTGTCGTTGTAGTCTTACGCATGCTTGGCCCGAGAGTGGAGATTGGCTGCACGGAGGGCGTGCCAGAGACTAGAACGACAGCGGGGTAAGGGTGAAAAGGTGCGGTAAGAGCGCACCGCCGGGCGGGCCGGGCGCGAGCCTGAGTTCGCCGTCATGGACGACCAGCAATGGTCCGGGCAGGGCAAACCCCACACGGAGCAAGACCAAATAGGGAACGAGTCCGGCAGCAATGCCGGCGCGTGCTGGCTCGGTGCGCTCCCCTTCGGGGCTCCACTGCGGCGCAAGCTGCAGCGGATGGAAGTTTCGGGTAGGTCGCTAGAGCGGCGCAGCAATGCGCCGCCCAGAGGAATGACCGTCCCGCTGGGCAACCGGCGGACAGAATTCGGCTTACAGGTCCGGCTGCCACGTCATTTTCCTTGCAACGACTTGCACAATCCAAAATTTGATTGTGACGCCGGTGTGACGCACTCCGCTCGCTCAGCAGAAAGATGATCTTCGGTCGCCATGTTCTCTGTGCGAAATGCTGCAATCATCGAGACATTGGTACGTTGCACAAGAAGCGCAAATACAGAGCGGACAACTTCCGAGTAGCCGACAACCCCCGCTCAGGGCTCGGCTTGAGGCGTGAAAACGGCTGCGTTGCGGCGCACGAATTCGGCGGCCGAAATCGGCGCGCGGCCAACTAGCCGCTGGAAGGCATCGGTCATGCGGTCGTAGCGGTTGTCGCGATTCAGTTGGCCCATGGTTATCAGGTGTGCGATCAAATGCTCCGGCATCCGAGCCTCCCTTAGCTTGGCTTCCCAGATTTCTGGCGGCACGTTGACGTATTGGATGGTGCGGCCTAGAACGCCACTGAATTCCTGCGCGTATTGGGCCATGGTCAGTGATTGGAGACCTGTCAGATCATAGACCTTGCCGATATGCGGGGCTGGGTTTGCCAGCACAGCAGCGGCGGCAGCCCCCACGTCGGTCCCGGCGATAAGCGAGGTCTTGCCGTCGGCGAACGGCAGGCGGATGGAGTTATCCTCGCGGATGCCCTTGGCCGCCTGGATCAGGAACATGCCGTCGAAGAACGCGGTCGGACGCAGGTAGACCACCGGCAGACCGGACCAGCGCAACATTTGCTGTGCGAGCCACTCCTGCTTCTGTTGTGGGCTGCTGGTGGTCTCTGTCTCGCTCATCTGCGACAGTGTCATCTGCGCGAGGCTGACGAACGCCTTCACCCCTAAGCTTTTGGCCGTGATCGCGACGTTGGTGGCCGCTTCCAGGAAATTGGACGAAACCGACATCGTGAAATACACGACAGAGCAGCCTTGCATAGCCGCGCGCACAGCGAGGATGTCGAGCATGTTGGCGACCACGACTTCGGCGCCCATGTCACGCAGCGCGTCGGCACGCTCGTCCAGCTTGCGCACCATGGCGCGTACGCGATGGCCTTGTTTCAGCAGGATGGCGATGGCCGTGCGCGCGGTCGAGCCCACGCTGCCAGCGGCGCCGGTGACCAGGATGGTTTCTTGGGACATGATTTTCTCCCTATGAACCAACAAAATGAATAAATGAACAGTATCGGTGTCAACTCGATTTTGTTACTCGATGATGGAACCGGTCTATTGGACGATAGTGTCGGTCAACTCCGAACGCGAGCAGATATGCTGCTGCCCGCTGACCCGCGTCCAACAAAGTTTCGAAACCACCGTGGGGGAAGGACTCCGCTCCTGCGGGCGCTGTGTTCATAAATGCGTAACCCCGGTCAAGAACGCAGTCGGGAGCCAGAGCAGAAGAAAGTGACGGGCGGATTCCAAGGTAGCGACACGCTCCCACAAAGTTTTTCTTAGATGTCCAGAATGGATAGGGCCAAATATGTGTCTGGTTCCATCAGTGGTTCCGCTTTCGCATGAACCGTGGAGAACGCGGCGAGGCACGCATGACAATCGGTTAATCTAAACGAACATCCGGGATTTTGGTTTAAGCATCTACAAGGCAAGGACTTCGGGCTGGTTTTCGGGCTAGATAGCCTATATATCGGAGAGGCCGGATCCTGACCTATGGCTCATCTGTTTGGTCCGCTCACGGTTCGAGACATTACATTTGCGAACCGCGTGTTCGTGTCGCCGATGTGCCAGTACTCCAGCGGCGACGGATACGCGAATGATTGGCATTTCGTACATCTGGGCAGCCGCGCTGTGGGCGGCGCTGGACTGGTACTTACGGAAGCTACCGCGGTTCTTCCCGAGGGCCGAATCAGTCCACAGGACCTCGGCCTCTGGAAAGATGATCACATTGAGCCTCTGGCGCGAATCGTCCGCTTTATTCATGAGCAAGGCAGCGTCGCTGGAACGCAGTTGGCGCATGCCGGTCGCAAAGCCAGCACTTATCGGCCGTGGGATGGACACGGAACCGTGCCAGAAAGTGATGGGGGGTGGACCAATGTCGTGGCTCCCAGCATGTTGGCCTTTGCAGATCACTATCCGAGGCCGCAAGCGCTCTCAACTGATGGCATTCAAGGCATCGTTTCTGCATTCGCCTCCGCGGCGCGTCGCGCCTGCGAAGCAGGCTTCCGGGTGATTGAGATTCACGCTGCTCATGGGTACCTGATTCATCAGTTTCTGTCACCCCTGAGCAATCAAAGAACAGATGTGTATGGAGGCTCGTTTGAAAATCGCAGTCGAATCCTGCGGGAGATACTTGGGGCTGTTCGAGGTTCGTGGCCAGAGCAAGCACCACTCTTCGTGCGCATTTCGGCGACGGATTGGATTGATGGCGGTTGGGATATTGAACAGTCCGTTGAACTCGCCCGCCAACTCAAAGGATTTGGGGTGGACATCGTCGATTGCTCCTCGGGCGGCAATGTGCCGCATGCAACCATCCCCGTCGGTCCGGGCTATCAGACGTCTTTCGCGGAGCAGATCCGCCGCCAAGCCAACATCCTGACTGCCACTGTGGGGATGATTACCTCTCCCGTTCAGGCCGAGCACATACTGGTCAGCGGACAGGCGGACGCGGTCATCATGGCGCGCGAATTTCTGCGAGACCCGTATTGGCCATTGCGTGCAGCCCGCGAGCTAAGGCAGCCTATTTCGTGGCCAGTTCAATATCTGAGAGCGGCCCCGGAAGGGTCGCAGGGCCGCGTCGCGACGGACCTCAAGGATATGGAATCGTGCTTCGAGGAACAACACGCGATTCCTAAGCGCTGACGGTCACTATCGTAAGCCAGGCTAGTGATGTGAACTACAGGATGGTCTCCGCTGCTCTATGAGATATCGCCTGACGTGTCAGTGAACTCGGCGGGGGCACGGAAAGCGAGAGGAAATGCAAGTTCTGATGACCCGGCTTACTTACCTCTCGCCCTTAACACTTGTTACTTCTTTGCGGTCTCGCCCGCCTTGGCGTACTTACGGCGGAAGCGCTCGACACGGCCGGCGGTGTCCACTAGCTTCTGCTTGCCGGTGAAGAACGGGTGGCAACTGGAACAGATTTCTACGCTGATATCGCCGTGGTGCGTGGACCGGGTCATGAATGTATTTCCGCACGCGCAATGGACGCGCACTTCGTGATAGTTGGGATGAATGGCTGCCTTCATGTTGCTTCTGAACCCTTTCTAGGAACCTCTATTTTACCGGAGGATATTGATGATTGTCATATTCAATCGGTCGCAGCAGCCGAATCATGCTGGGCGCCCTCATGTCTAAGTTCGTCATTCTTACTTCACACTGCTTACTTTCTATCCTTCTTCCCCCACCTTCAACAACGCAAGGAATGCTTCCTGGGGGATGTCCACCCGCCCGATGCGCTTCATGCGCTTTTTGCCTTCCTTCTGCTTCTCCAGAAGCTTGCGCTTGCGGGTGATGTCGCCGCCGTAGCATTTGGCCAGCACGTTCTTGCGCATAGCCGGGACGGTTTCGCGGGCAATGACTTTGGCGCCAATTGCCGCCTGGATGGCGACCTCGAACATCTGCCGCGGGATCAGCTCTTTCATCTTGGCGGCCAGGGCGCGGCCGCGCTCGTAGGCGAAATCTCGGTGCACGATCAGCGAGAGCGCGTCTACGGGTTCGCCTGCTACCAGGATGTCCATCTTCACCATGGGGGAATCCCAGAAGCCTGACATGTGGTAGTCGAGCGATGCATATCCGCGCGAGACCGATTTGAGCCGATCGTAAAAGTCCAGCACCACTTCATTCAGCGGAAGTTCGTAATTCAGCATCACGCGCGTTGAGCTGACGTATTCAAAGCTCTTCTGCTTGCCGCGTTTCTCCTCGACCAATTTCAGAATTCCACCGACATATTCTTCGTTGGTGAGGATTGTGGCCATAATTACCGGCTCTTCGATCTTGGCAATCTCTCCCTGTAACGGCCACTTCGAGGGATTGTCGATCTCCACCATCTCACCGTCAGTCTTGGTGATCTTGTAGCGCACGCTGGGAGCGGTGGTGATGAGGTCGAGTTTGTATTCGCGCTCCAGGCGCTCCTGGATGATCTCCATGTGGAGCAGGCCCAAGAAGCCACAGCGGAAACCGAATCCCAGCGCGGCCGAGCTTTCGGGCTCGAAGAAAAATGAAGAGTCGTTCAGCCGCAGCTTCTCCAAAGCCTCGCGCAGGATGGTGTGCTCATGCGCGTCCACGGTGTAGAGCCCGGCGAAGACCATGGGCTTAATGTCCTCAAAGCCGGGCAGGGGCTCGATGGCGGGTCGGTCATCATCGGTGATGGTGTCGCCGATCTTGGTATCAGCAACGTTTTTGATATTTGCCACCAGAAAACCAACTTCGCCGGCAACTAATTCGTCGACAGGAACAGGCTTGGGGGTCAGCACGCCCAGTGTTTCCACTTCGAATACCTTTCCGTTCGACCACAGCCTTATCTTCTGCCGCAGGCGCAGTGTGCCCTGGAAGACGCGGGTCAGCACGATTACGCCGCGGTAAGAATCGAACCAGGAATCGAAGATCAACGCCTGCAGGTGCGCCTCGGGCGATCCCTTGGGCGGCGGAATCCGCTTGACGATGGCCTCCAGCACTCCTGGCACACCCTGGCCGGTCTTTGCGCTGATGAGCATGGCCTGACTGGCGTCCAGTCCCACCGCGCCTTCAATCATCTCTTTGGTGCGCTCAATGTCAGCGCTAGGGAGATCGATCTTGTTAATGACGGGAATGATCTCGAGGCCATGATTGATCGCCAAGTATGCGTTCGCGAGGGTCTGCGCCTCCACACCTTGCGAGGCGTCCACGACGAGCAGGGCGCCCTCGCAGGAAGCCAGGGAGCGGGAAACTTCGTAGGAGAAATCGACGTGGCCTGGAGTATCGATCAGATTGAGCTGGTAGGCCTGACCATCGTGAGTGGTGTAATTCATGCGCACACAGTGAGCTTTGATGGTGATGCCGCGCTCGCGCTCGAGGTCCATCGCATCCAGCACCTGCTCCTGCATTTCGCGCGCCGAAAGCGCTCCGGTCAGCTCGAGTAGCCGGTCGGAGAGGGTGCTCTTCCCATGATCGATATGGGCGATAATCGCGAAATTCCTGATAAAAGCGCGGTCCATTGGCGGTAGTTCGATTCTAGCAGGTGGAAATACAGGACCGCTGCAGGGCTCGCCTGATCCCAAGAAGCCCTGTTTGAGATCCGGAACGGCAATTGCTGCGCTCCCAAATGTTCACACTGCCGAATGCATAATCGCGAGCCGTAACCCCGGGTGAGGCGCGCCAGATGTAGTAAATTAACAGCATATGCCCCAGGAAAAGGTCCTGATAGTGGACGACGAAAAGCTCGTCCGCTGGTCCCTGCGGCAGAAGTGCCAGGAGTGGGGATATCAGGTGGTGGAAGCGGCGGATGGCGCCTCGGGCATCCGCACCGCGCACACAGAACTGCCCGATTTGGTTCTGCTCGACGTGCGTCTGCCCGATATCAGCGGCCTGGAGGTTCTGCAGGACCTGTCGAAGAACAAAGTCGCGCGCGCGGTCATCATGATCACCGCTGATCCCCAGTTAGACGACGTAAAAGCCGCGCTCAAGCTGGGTGCTTTCGATTTTGTAGGCAAGCCGCTGGACTTCGATGAACTCGCCGTAACGGTAAAGAACGCGATAGAGAACACCCGCCTGAAGACCGAGGTGGAATCGCTGCGGGGCGAGATGAGGCGGCGCACCGGCTATCACGAGGTGGTCGCTGAGTCGCGCAAGATGAAGGAGGTGCTGAATTTCGTTCGCAAGGTGGCGGGCAGCGAAGCCAGCACCATTCTGATCCAAGGCGAGAGCGGCACGGGCAAAGACCTGATCGCCAAGAACATCCATTACGGCAGTTCGCGGCAGGAAAAACCTTTCGTGGCAGTGAACTGTTCTGCTATTCCCGAAACCCTCATGGAAGCCGAACTTTTCGGTCATGAGCGCGGGGCTTTCACCGACGCCAAAGCGATGAAGAAGGGCCTGTTCGAGGTGGCCGATGGCGGGACGTTGTTTCTGGACGAAATCGGAGAACTGTCGCCCTTGCTGCAGGCCAAGCTATTGCGAGTTCTCGAGGATCAGGTGATCCGCCGCGTGGGCGGAGTGCGAGACATGCAGGTGGATGTGCGTGTGATCGCAGCATCCAATCGCGACCTCGAGCGTGCGGTACGCGAGGGGACCTTCCGCCAGGATCTTTACTATCGCTTAGCAATAATCTCCATTTTCCTTCCGCCCTTGCGTGAACGGCGAGAAGATATTCTACCCATGGTGGAATTCTTCCTGGAGCACTACAACCGCAAATTCCGAAAAAATATTCGTGGGCTCACGGAAGACGTACGCAAGCTGCTCATGAATCACGAGTGGCCGGGCAATGTGCGTGAACTGAAGAATGCGATCGAGCGCGCGATGATTCTGGAAGAGGAGGAATTCCTCCGGCCTACGTACATGCCATTCGCCGTGGGCCACGCCCGCAGCGGGTTGACGGCATTCGAGCACGTCTCCGGGGGCTCCGATGATGGCGCGCAACTGGCCGACGGGCGCAGCCTGCCACCCCTGGCCATTCCTGAAGGAGGGACGTCCCTGGAAGGTGTCGAACGCGCGCTGGTGGAGATGGCCATGCGCCAGGCCAACGGCAACCAAACCCATGCCGCCAAGCTGCTCGACATCAGCCGCGATGCGTTGCGCTACAAGTTGAAGAAGTATGGCTTGATGCGCGCTGAGGAAGAGGACGCGAGCGAATCGGCAGAAAAGCTGGGCTAGAACCGAATTGGTACTCTCGCTAGTTGCGGACTGCGGCCCTCACGCTAACCCGAACTACCTTCGAGCCATCTCCTTCCGCCCCAAAGCTGAGGTCCACTTCGCAGAGGGATGAGATCACCGCATCCGCTTCTCGCAGATCGGCGGCTGGATATGTGCCTGCCACTGCGATTACCTTCGCCCCGGCTAACTTCGCCGCTCGGATGCCGCTTTGCGCGTCTTCGAAGACCAGGCATTTGCTGGGCGGAAGGCCGAGCAAGGCAGCCCCTTTCAGGTAGGGTTCCGGATTAGGTTTGCCATTGGTGACGTCGTCGGCCGTAACCAGTTTCTCCGGCGCCGGCAGGCCGACACTGCGCAGGCGCGCTGTTGCCAGCGCGCGGGAGCCGGAGGTGACAATCGCCCACCGATCTCGAGGCAACCGCGCGATCAGTTCAGCGGAACATTCTTTTCGCGTCAGCCCCGCGGTGTCCTCCACCTCACCTTTTTCGACGGTTGAAGCTTCATAGGCAGCGTCCAACTCCGGCATCAGCAGGCGCACGGTTTCAATCGTGCGGTGGCCGTGAGCCGCGTGGATGACGTGTTCTGGATCAAGCCGGTGACGCGCTGCCCAGATACGCCATTGGCGCTCTACGGCAGCGATGGAATCCACCAGGACGCCATCCAGATCAAAGAGGACACCAGAGCAGGAGAAGCCGATCACAGGCTGATTGTAACAACCGTCCTTACCCCAGTTTGGGGAGGTGAGGTAATCTAACAGCTAGAAATAAGGCAGTTATTGGATGACAAAATTGGGGCTTACCGTCCGTGTGAACCGGTAATTTTGTGTCTAAGGACGATATGGTAGGGCGTTGCCAAATCCGGCGCGGCCTGATCCTTCCTGTCATGATGTGGACTGCCCTTCTTAGTACCTCCTGCTCCAAGCCGGTGCAGAGTGCCAGTCCGGGCCCGCCTGCGTTTAAGGTCAAGGTTCTGACAGCTGAACTGCAGCGGGTGGACGATTTCATCGAGTACATTTCGACGTTGAAGTCGCGCCATGCCACGATTTTGCAGCCGCAGGTGGAAGGCTATATCACGCGCATCTTCGTGAAGTCCGGAGATCAGGTGCGGCCTGGCGAAGCGCTGATGGAAATTGATCCTGCCAAGCAGCAGGCGACCGTACACTCGCAGGAGGCCACCCGGCAATCGAAAATGGCAACGCTGGAATGGACCCGGCGTGAGCTGGAACGACGCAAGGCGTTGTGGGCGGCGGGGGTGATCAGCAAACAAGACCTGGACCAGGCGCAGAGCGCCTACGACGCTTCCAAGGCCGATGTCGATTCACTCGCGGCTTCCGTACGTGAGCAGCAAGTTCAACTGCATTACTTCACGGTTAAGGCTCCAACAGAAGGCATTGTGGGCGATATCCCGGTGCGAGTCGGAGACCGCGTCACTAACACCACGACGCTGACGACGCTCGATCAGGAAGGGCAGCTGGAAGCTTACATTTCGGTTCCGGCAGAGAAGTCCGCGCAAGTGCGGATGGGGATGCCAGTAGTGGTCGTGGGTGACGATGGCAAGCCCGTGGCTCGTGCTGCTGTGACATTTGTCTCGCCACGCGTGGATCCGCAGAATCAACTGCTTCTGGTTAAAGCCATCATTCCCAATCAGCAACATCTGCTTCGCAATGACCAGGTGATACGCGTGCGCGTGATCTGGCGAGAAGTGGAACGTCCGCTGATTCCGGTAACCTCGGTGGCGCGGGTCAGCGGCCGGACTTTTGCTTTTGTTGCTGAAAAAACTGCCAAGGGAATGGTCGCCAAACAGCGGTCGGTCAAGCTCGGCGAGTTTGTGGGCAACGACTACTCGGTATTGGACGGAATCAAAGCTGGCGACAAGGTCATTGTTACGGGCGTCCAAGTGTTGAACGACGGAATGCTAGTAGCGCCAGAGTCCTGAGAAGTCTGAGGACTTTCGATGGTTGACTTTTTTATCCGGCGACCCGTCTTTGCAACGGTCTGTTCATTGCTGATCATTCTCGCCGGCGCTATCTCAGTTCCTACCCTGCCGATTGCGCAGTTTCCCACGCTGGCGCCTCCGCAGGTCACAGTCTCAGCCTTCTATACCGGGGCTAACTCGCAGGCAGTGGAAAGCAGCGTGACCACGCTGCTGGAGCAGGCCATCAATGGTGCGGAGGGCATGCGCTATATCAGTTCCAATAGCGGCAATGATGGCTCCAGTTCGATTACCGCCACTTTTGCTCTTGACCGCAGCCTCGATATCGCTGCCGTGGATGTGCAGAACCGCGCCTCCACCGTACTCGGCCGGCTTCCGACGGAAGTTCAGACCACCGGTGTGACTATCAACAAGAATTCCGGCAGCTTCGTATTGGCCGCAGGGGTCTATGCGGAAGAAGGGCGCTATGACCCTGAATTCATCAGTAATTATCTCGATGTGTATGTGAAAGATGCACTGAAGCGCGTGCGAGGTGTGGGCGACGTTGTAATTTTCGGCGAACGCAAGTATTCCATGCGGTTGTGGCTCGACCCAGTGCGGCTGGCGAAGCGGAACCTGACTGCTTCCGATGTCGTCGCGGCTCTGCAGGAGCAGAATGTTCAGGTAGCAGCGGGGGAAGTGGGTCAACCACCTGCTCCCGATGGGCAGGAGTTTCAGATCAGCGTGCGCGCGGTGGGACGTCTGACTGACCCCTTGGAATTCGAGGCGATCGTTCTGAAGCGCGCGCCGGATGGATCCTTAATCCAGTTGCGCGATGTAGGCCGCGCCGAGTTGGGTGCGGAAAGCTACGCCTCCAATCTTTCCTTCAATGGATACCATGCGCTGGGGCTGGGAGTGCTGCAACTTTCCAATGCCAATGCGCTCGACGTGGACAAAGGCGTGCGTGCTGAATTGCAGCGTCTGTCGAAGACTTTTCCTCCGGGCCTGAAATATCAGATCGCATTTGATACTACGACGGCGGTTGGCGAATCGATTCGCGAAGTGCTCAAGACGCTGACCGAGGCGATTCTCATCGTTATAGCGGTGATTTTTCTGTTCCTGCAAAGCTGGCGCAGCACCCTGATTCCGGCGATCACCATCCCGGTCTCGCTGGTGGGGACCTTCGCATTCATCAAGCTCTTCGGTTTCTCTATCAATACTCTCACGCTGTTCGGGATTACCCTGGCGACGGGACTGGTCGTCGATGATGCCATCGTGGTCATCGAAAACGTAGAGCGCCACATTGAAGAAGGCATACGCGACGCGCGGAGAGCTTCCGAGGTTGCGATGGCGGAGGTGACCAGCGCTGTGGTGGCAACTTCGCTGGTACTGATTGCGGTATTCGTACCGGTATCGCTGTTTCCCGGTACCACCGGGCGCCTGTATCAGCAGTTCGCGATGACCATTGCGTTTTCCATTGCGCTGTCGGCGTTCAATGCGCTGACGCTCACTCCAGCGCTGTCGGCGCTGCTGCTGCGGCATGGCGAGCGTAAGAACGTGATTTTCCGCGGTATTAACACCCTGATCCTGCAGGGCACCCGGGGATACACCATCCTGCTGCGCCGCCTGGAAAACAGGAAACTCGCCGTAATGTTCTTCTTTTTCGCAGGATTAGCAGCGACCTACTGGATCTACAACCGAGTTCCGACTGCCTTCGTGCCGGACGAAGATCAGGGTTACTTCATCGTTGCGGTTCAATCGCCCGCGGGCGCGTCTTTGGATTACACCACGCGCGTTTCCGATAAGGTCAGCCAGATCCTGGGAAGAAATAAGGACATCATCGGCGTGTTTTCCGTTCCCGGCTTTAGCTTTACCGGAAGTGCTCCCAATCGGGCTCTTGTATTTGGTACGTTACGGCCGCTGAATGAGCGACACGGGGACGCCCATGCCGCCAAGGCAGTGCTGGAGTCGGTTCGTGCGCAACTGTCGGAGATCACTGAAGCCGTTGTGGTGCCCTTTCTCCCTCCTCCGATTCAAGGCCTGGGCAACTATGGAGGGTTTCAATTCCAATTGCAGCAGACTGGGTCGGGCGCGCTTGACGATCTCGACCGTGTGCTGAACGACATGATCAAGAAAGGCAATGAGCGTCCTATCTTCGGGCACAGTCTGTTCAGCACCTACACGGCGAAGGATCCGCAGTTTCTGGTAGTGATCGACCGCGCTAAAGCCAAGAGTCTGAACGTCCCGTTCTCGCAGATCACGTCTACCCTGCAGGTGTTCATGGGGTCGCAATACGTGAACGATTTCGATTTCAACAACCGTTCTTACCGGGTGTACGTGCAAGCCGACAGGCAATATCGAGCCCAGCCCCGCGACCTTCGGCAGTTCTATGTACGCTCGCTCGAGGGGCAGATGGTTCCCCTGGATAACCTGGTTTCGGTGAGGGAGACCACAAATCCGTCGATCATCGAACACTACAACCTGTTTCGCACTGCCGAGATCAATGGCAGTGCAGCGCCCGGCTACAGCTCTGGGCAGGCAATTCAGGCCATGGAGCAACTCGCCAAGGAAGTCTTGCCGGTCGGCTATTCCTTTGAGTGGACTGGCCTGTCCCTGGAAGAAATACAGTCGGGCGCGCAGTCTTTCCTGCTGTTCGGCCTGGGATTGCTGGTGGTTTATCTGACGCTCTCGGCTCAATACGAGAGTTTCGTCCTGCCATTCATCATCCTGCTGGCAGTTCCGATGGCGATTCTGGGGGCGTTGGGGGCGCAAGCGATCCGCGGTTTGCAGGACGATGTCTATTGCCAGATCGGTCTGGTGATGCTGATCGGGCTGGCCAGCAAGAATGCAATTCTGATCGTGGAATTCGCTGAGCAGTTGCAGAGGCAGGGCATGGGATTATTCGAAGCAGCGGTGGAAGCCGCCAGGCTGCGTTTACGGCCAATCCTGATGACCTCGGTAGCTTTTATTCTTGGGGTGCTGCCGTTGGTGTTCGCCAAGGGTGCGGGATCGGAAGGCCGCCATTCAGTGGGAACGACAGTGTTTGGAGGGATGATCATCTCAACCCTCTTGAACCTTCTGATCATTCCGATTCTGTATGTGGTGGTCCGCGGATTTTTGCCAGCCGCACGGGGAGTGACAAGGGAGCGGGCAGCCCACGTTGAAACTCCGGCAGACTAGATCCAAGCGACAGAGCATGGGAAAACGCAAGGTCTTTCGACTCGGACGGGGAATATCAATTCGTCCTCGCTCAAGATGACACCGAGAGAATATTTCTGATTGCGGGCCGCTCATGGTGGTTACAACCGGAGGGAGCCTCCAGGCAGGAAGAGGAGGCTCCCTCCGGATTGGCGCGCTTCCTGGTCCCCTTTAGTGCTCCACATGTTGAGTCGGTACATGGGAGCGGCCAGGTGCGCCCATCGCACATCGTCTATCTCACATCTTGGAGTGCTGCTTAGCCTTCTCGATCATGGCTTCCACCTGTTGGCGCTGGGGATAGCTGGGGTTGGTCTTCAACAGCTTTTCCCAAGCCTGGGCTGCGCCTTTGGGATCCATCTTGCCTTGCCAGCGAACGATACCGACGTTGAACAAGGTGCCCGCATGATTGGGTCGAACCTTGAGTGAGCGATCGAACTCCTTCAATGCCTGGTCGGGATTGCCACTATAGAAATAGGCCGTTCCCATATCTGTGATCACGTCGGCATTGTTGGGATTGATCTTCAAAGCCTGCTGGTAATAGGCGATCGCCTTGGAATAAAACTTAGCGTCGTAATATAAATTTGCGACTTTCACGATTGCGCTCGCGTCCTGTGGGTTCTGCTTGGCTTGTGTTAGAAGCGGCTCGGCCGCCTGATCGATCACCTCTTCCGTAGGTTTAACATCCACGCCGGGAACGGGAGGCATCGCCATTCCTGCCGGAACTGCCGATGGAGATTGTGCCGCCTCCTGCACGTTGGCGGACGGCGACTCCGATCCACGAAACAGGTAGCCAATGGCAAGCCCGGCAATGAGGCAGACGATTGCCAGGGTGTAGACCTGCGATGAGGACCAATAGGTGGGCTCGGTGCGGCGTGTCACCGGTATTGCTTCCAACGCTTTAGCCATGATGTGCCTTCCTGCCTTTAATTTGTGGGGCCGGCAGCAGCCACTCCAGGCTGTTCCAGATGGAAAAGACGCTGCACAGCAGCAGCTAACTGTTCCTGTTCCAGCTTCTCTGGATGTTCCTTCAGTTCTCGGGCCAGGAAACCTGCAAGCCGCTGGGTAATGCGGGAGGTCAACGCAGCCAGCGCCTTCTCCTGTTCCTCCGTGAATGGCCCGGTGTCTGTGCGAAAGGCATCCAATTCCTGCCGGCAAATATCGTCGAGGCGGTTGCGCAAGGCGACGATGGTGGGCACCAGCCGTTCTGCCAGCAGCTTGCGGCGAAAAAGATGTGCTTCCTCAGTGAGGATCTCCAGCGCAGCCTCCGCAGCTGCCTCGCGCTGACCCGCATTCCGCTCTACCACCTCCTCCAGATCGTCAATGTCATAGAGGAAAACGCCGTGCACTTTTTTGACCTCGGGATCGATGTCGCGAGGCACGGCAATGTCAATCAGCAGCAGGGGGCGGCCGTCTCGTTCCTGATGGACTACCTCGGCTTCTTCGCGGGTGAAAATCAGGTTAGGGCAGGAGGTGGAGGCGATGATGACATCTGCTTCCACAAAATGTTGCCAGCGCTCCTCAAAGGGGATGGCAACGCCGCCAAGCTTCTCGGCCAGTTGTTGTGCATTTTCCAGGGTGCGGTTGATCACGCGCACGTCTGTGGCTCCGTATTTGACTAGATAACGGGCTGAGGTTTCGCTCATCTTGCCTGCGCCCAGAATGAGGATGCGACGGTCTTTCAGACAACCGAAGATCTGGCGCGCCAGTTCTACTGCTGCGTAGGGAACCGAGACGGCGCAGTTTCCAATCCTGGTTTCATTGCGCACGCGCTTGGAGACGGAGAGCGCTTTCTGGAAAACCGCGTCGAGAAAACGCTGCGAGGTTCCTGTCTTCTGCGACAAGGCCCAGGCGTCCTTGACCTGGGCGACGATTTCAGGCTCGCCGACAATCATCGAGTCCAGGCTGGAGGTGACCTTGAAGATGTGCAGCAGGGCAGGCTCATCCAGCAGGCGGTAGAAATACTTCCATTCGCAGAGGCGGAGGCCGTAGTTCGTGGTCAGGAAGTTAAGGACGGAACTTGCGGCCGCGGAGGCATCGTGCGTCCAGAGAATGAATTCCGTGCGATTGCAGGTGGCCAGGACGACCACCTCGTCGATGGCAGGTGAATGGGAAAGTTCAATCAGGGCTTCATATCGCCGGCTGGGGCCGATCCAGAAGCGCTCGCGCACCTCTACCGGGGCGGTCCGGTAGTTCACGCCAATGACCATCAAACAGGGTTCCACCTAGGTACTCCGTAACCGTCAACTCATTTCTAAGAGGGCATGTGTTGGGCCAAACGAGGCGAGTTCGAAGATAGGTTTGTGAGTAGACAATTCAATAAGTTGGACTGTCAGTATCAAAACGGTTCTGCAACAGATTGCCCGCCGTTGCGGCATATGACGCGGAAAACGCGAATTTTGACCCGCGATCGCATATAAGAACGGCACAAATCATTGACAGCGCGGGATATAGCCACTAGAGTTTTGGTCCCACAGTCAGTACATTGCTTTGCGGATGGGTAATCTTGTCTTCGAAAAGATCAGAGGAGATCACACAGATGAAGAATGCAGCAGTTGTTCTCGTCATAGCCATGGCGCTGGCTGGAACGACGTGTTTAGCGGCGGAAAGCGGGGCTGATGTATTCAAGTCGAAGTGCGCCAGCTGTCACGGTCCAGATGGGTCCGGCAATACGCCAGTCGGAAAATCGCTGAAGCTTCGCGATCTTTCTTCTGCCGAAGTGCAGGCGCAGAGCGAGGCTGATATCAAGACCATCATCGAAAAGGGCAAAGGGAAGATGCCGGGGTACTCCGGCAAGCTGAGTCCAGAGCAAATAGATGCCGTCGCCAAATATGTAAAAAGCTTGAAAAAATAATTTAGAGGCCGGTCGACCGTTTGATCGCAGTTCTTGGTTCGCGGGCACCCTCTTGGGTGCCCTTATTGCTCGCGCGGACAGTAAAACTAGCCTGATTCTCCATCCAAATAGCAAGCCACTCATTATTGGCCAGGCTCGTCGTAGTCACGTGCTTCAAAGTATTTCGGGAATTGGGCCGGATATACTTGATGCGGCGAGCGGCAAAATCCACCGCAACATCCTTTTGATTTTTATATTTGTTGCTTCGATCAGTTACGTTTCTCTGCCTGAACGCACTAATGGAGGATTGAGAATGAAATTGTTGCTCCGGTTCATGCTAGGCTGTGCGATTTTTGCCCTACTGGTAGGGTCTGGATGTGGGGGCGGGAGTAGCAGTTCGACCCGTCTACGCGTCTTGCATGCTTCGCCGAATTCGGTTGCCTTCGACGTTCTGGTGGACAAATCAACGTTCGCCACTGGTCTACCCTACAGCTCGTCGACGGGGTATGAGGGGGTTTCCAGTGGTTCGCGGCAGATCCAGGTGGAGCCCACGGGAACCACCAACTTCATCATCGACACGACCGTAAATCTGTCATCGAGCACGGACTACACCCTGATGATCGCGGGATTGGCCAACGGCCTCTCGACCGTGCTGCTGACCGATAACAACACTGCCCCTTCCTCCGGCGATTTCAGTATTCGTTTCGTACATGGCTCGCCTGCACCCGGCCCGCTGGACATCTACTTGACTGGCCCTAGCGACGACCTCAACACTGCCACACCCGTGCAGAGCAGCCTCAGTTTTAAAAGCGCCTCGAGCTACGTGACCCAGACCGCAGGGACATTCCGCATCCGGATGACCGCCGCCGGGTCCAAGGCGGTGCTGGTAGACTCCGGCGCGGTGACGTTTAGCGCAGGCCAGATACGCACGGTAGTGGCGCTGGATGCGCCGGGAGGAGGCCCTCCTATCAGCGCTGTGATTCTTGCTGACCTCAATTAGCAGGGTTGCGCTTCAGGACTGCCAGCCCATGCGCTCGCGCAGCCCTGTGATGTGGGCGACGTGATGTCGTCCGTGCCAGGCATAGAGAGCGAGCAAGTGATCGAGGTCAATAGCTCCGAGCTGGGGATGGAGAAGCTTCCGTCCCCACTGCGCTGGGGTGATCGACTTTAGGAGCAAAACCCAACGGTAGTGTAGAGCCTCTAGAAGGGCGAGGGAGACCTCCACCGGGGCTGATTTGGCGTCGCTGAGTTCAGCCCATTGTTTTTCATCATAGGTACGAATTGTGGGCTGATCCTCGGTGAGGGCGAGCCGAAAACGGGTGTAGCTGTTAAGGTGGCTGTCAGGGACGTGGTGAACTACCTGTCGCACCGTCCAGCCTCCAGGGCGATAGGGTGTGTCGAGCTGAGAGTCGCTGAGCCCGGCAACCGCAGAACGCAAGCTTGCGGGAGTAGCGTCGATCTGTCGAATGCATTCCTGACGCTGGTGATCTGTAAGTGGTCCTGCGTGGAAAAATTTTCCCACCGGATAATGAAGATCTTCTGACATCGAACCTCCGAGGAATAGTCAGCGGGAATGCAGCTGATGAATTGGCACCATGCGCCCGGAATGTGTTCGCCGGCTGCAAGAAGCCAACAACCGATCGGTAAATTCCCTCCATTGCGCCGGCCTATCGCGCCTTCTAGAATAGCGCAGTCTAATCATTGGCAGCCTTGACGGCTGCCGCGCACAAAACCAGCTCCCAAAACACGGTCGGAGGAAAACATGAAACCGCGAGGCTTGCGCACGCTGTCTCTTCTGGGCCCCTTGCTGATCAGCTCTGATGGCGCAAACAGTGAAAGTGAATTGGCAACAGAACGCGCCGTTCGGAGACTACAAGACCTATCAATGGAAAACGTTAGCCAACGCGCAGAACGATTTCTACACCCAGTGGGTGATGCCAGACGTGGATGCGCAACTTTCCACAAAGGGGCTAACTAAGGTCTCGCCCGGACAGCGAGCGGACCTGATCGTCTCCTATCACCTGGCTACTCTCGAGGTAAAGGACTCGACCACGACAACCGACGGCTTCGGATGGGGACCGGGTCCCTGGGGCTGGTGGGGCGGTTGGGCTGGGGAGCAAGACCTCACCACCTTCTCCAGCACGACTCAGAGGCCGAGGTTCATGGGAATTCTCACAGTAGATTTGGCGGACAGCAGCCGGAAGCAACTGGTGTGGCGTGGGCAGGCGACGGTGGACAGCATCTCCAACTCAGAAAAGGGTGACGAGAAGCAAACCGAGAAGTGCGTAGAAAAGATGTTCAAGAAGTACCCGCCAAAGTGAGACGGCTTATTCGTAGGCGAGTGCTTCGATAGGATCCTTCTGGGCAGCCTTGAAAGCGGGATATAGGGCTCCCAGGATGGCGCCACCGACGGCGATCGCAATGGCATAGCTGATCCAACGGGGATCGATCTGAATGGGCAAAGTCGGAAACCTGGTCGCGATGCCGCGGCGGGCAGCGAAGCTCAGAGCGATGCCAAGAAGAATTCCTGCGATCGAGAGCAACAAGGTTTCCCGCAGGATCACATTCATGATGTAGAGCTTGGATGCCCCCATGGACTTCAGGATGCCGATTTCGCGGGTGCGCTCCATTACTGCCGTGTACATGGCCTGAAAGATCACGATGAAGCCGATGATAACCGCTACCGCAATTACCACGGTGATGAACTGGGAGAGTCCCGGAAGGTTGCCCGGCGTCATCATGCTCAGGTATTCCTGCATGGAGCGCACGACGTAAGACTGCATACCGGGGATCGCGCGCATCTCCTGCGTCACAACTGGCGCGTAGGCCGGATCATCGAGTTTGACGTAGAAGATAGAAGCTTTACCGTGCGCGCCAATCAAGTCCTGCAGCGTTCTGAGGGGAAGAAACTTGCGGGCGCCCTTCCCGTGCTCCACGATGCCGCAAACACGGAAAGGATTGTTCAGAATTTCGATGGTTGAGCCGACCTTGATGTTCCTGCCGCTGGCATAGTAGTCATCCACGATCACGTCGTTGGGAGCTTGAAAGGGTCCGCCGGAAATGAAGTGGAAGGGTCCGCCCAGTTGCTGGAAAGAATCGAGATCGATTCCCATTACTACTTCGACAGCTCCGGCCATCGTGATCTGGGTGATTACCGGTGAGACGACCTTGACGTGCGGAAGCTGACGCAGCTTGTCGGCGATTTTGACTGACGCAGGGGCACCGCTGATCCCGGAGAGGAAGGAGGAACCCGGCGGCTGAACCATAACATCGGCGCCAATGCCCTGCTGCCGAGTCTTGGAGTCATTGAGCATTCCCAGCGAGAGGCCGACGATCAGCAGGATGAGCGTGACCTCGACGGCGATGGCGACAATGCTGATCAGCGACCGCATCGGCCGGTGTACGAGGTTCGCAAGGATCATCCGATTCATGGTTATCGAAGTTTATCAGGCAAAAAAAGGCTAGCGATGCTTCTCAGCATCACCGCCAGGCTGCAGGGAATTGGCGGGCAGAAGCGTAGAAGAGGGTGAAGAGGCGTGTCCCAACTGGACCAACTGGGAACCAGACGGCTGGTTCAGCACGAACTGTTCGTCGCTGAGGGGTTCGTTGAGGGTGAGCTTAACCACCGTAATGTTAATGGAATACTCCTCCTGGGGACGCCAGATGTCGATATCGTAAGGAAACTGCACGCCGTTGACGTCCTTGAATTGGTTATAGCGGACCTCGGTTGCCACCCAGCCGTTCCGGTCATAAATCAACTGGCGGTAAGGAAGCAGGTCGCTGCGGCTGAAGACCACTTTTCGAGAAAGATACCAGCCCTTGTCGCCGCGGGCGATGATGTCAACGAGGTACTCGGCTTGTTGAATCTGCTTTTTGCCGTTGGCCTGTGGCACGAGTTCCGTGGCGTTTTCCAATATGGCGATCTCGTTTTGCGGATTTACCGGACGGAGAAGCAGGGCATCGTGGATGACCTGTGGGCGGAGGTTCTCCAGAGCGTTAGGTGACGGCTGCTCAATTTCATTTGACCCCACCACAAACTTGTTCTTGGCAGGGATGGAAAGCTTGAAGCTTGAACCATCGCTGACCATATCAAAAGCGCGATTGCGGACGATGGGAAACAGTCCGATCATGCGCAGCATTTGCGGCTTGCGGAAAAGGATATAGCCGCGAATCTCCCGATACTCGGTAATCTTGCCCTTGGTAGAGCCGCCAACGGAAGTATCAATATCAATAGTGGCATTAAGGGTATGAATCGCGGCTGCCTCACGATTGATGAAATCGAGGAGTTGATCAAGGTCAGCAGTTTTCGAGGCGGACGTGAGCACCTGCGGAACCCTGCGGGATCGGAACAGGCAGCTAGTGGATGATAGAGATAAGAGGAGTACAGCGACCGTTAGATAGCGGCGTGACATTGTGGCTGACTAGGACCGGAGTTCAGTATACCGCCTGACTTGAGAGCATCCTGTTCCGACCAAATATCGAGATGCGATGGGCGGCTGTGGAGTTTCAATTCGAGGATGTGAATATCAAGACTGATAGGTGCTGAAGTATGAATCCTCAAGTGCGGCAATTAGCGTGCTGCGGTTCGCCGCAAGCGGCCAACGTGCACTCCTGACGAAGGCACTGCTTCCAGTCTGGATCTGCGGTATGCACTGACGTTGCGGGAATGCTCCTCGAGTGTGCGGGCGAAACGATGGTGCCCATTGCCGTCGCTGACAAAGTAAAGATAGTCGGTAGCGGCCGGCTGCAAAGCGGCTTGGAGCGATGCCCGTCCGGGATTTGCAATCGGTCCTGGTGGCAGGCCAGGAAACTTGTAGGTGTTGTAGGGCGAGTCAGACTGCAGATCGGACTGATGAATGGTCCCGGTATAACGGTTTGCGAGCAAGGCGGCATAGATAACGGTAGGATCGGCGTCCAGAGCCATTCCCCGGTTCAGGCGATTCTGGTAGACGCTGGCGACTAACGGTCGTTCCTCTGGGACAGCGGTCTCCTTTTCTACGATGGCAGCGAGGGTGACGACGCGGTGCACGTCATGATTCAAAGACAATCCGTGAGCCTCCTGGCGGAAACGGCGCACCATGGAGGACACGATGTCCGACATTGTCTGGGTGCGGGTGAAGCCGTAGGTGTCAGGAAAAAGATAGCCTTCCAGTGATTGAGCCTGGGGATCAATATCGCTGACCAGAGCAGTCTGCGCCCGTGCTGCATCGAGAAATTCCTGCTTCGAACCCAACCCGGCTCCGTCTATTACGGCTGCGATCTCAAACAGGTTGAAGCCTTCGGGAATGACCACGGTATGGACGAAGATGTCGCCATGAACCAGGCGCTGATGGATCTGCCTGACGCTTGCCGGCGCTTCGAACTTGTATTCGCCTGCTTTCAGCGTGGTGGGGTTGGCGAGATAGTGATAGAGGAGGAAGGCACGTGCGCTGCGGATTACCCCTTGGGCCTGCAGTTCGTTGGCAATGTGCTTGGTGGACCATCCTGGACGTAAGAGCACAAATTTCGGTTGTCCCGGCCGAACGGGCAGCAGCAGGGCCCAAGCCAGCCAGGCGCCGACAACCAGAATTGCCAATACCACAAGTCTCAGCAGGAATCGCAACAAACGTTAGCGCCTCCAATGCGAGCTTACCGCACTTGACCGCCATAAATGAGTGGCGGGAGGACGATGAACGGGTAGCAAAAAGGGGTTCCCGTTCGTTTCAGCTCCAAGTCAAAAGATGCCAGGCGGGGATGTACCGTTGGCAGGAGATTACGATTAGGTGCCGGACGCACTCTCTGAACCAGCAGGATCTTGTGCAGCTCCGGAGGGCTTGGAAGCACGGCGATCGAGGAACAATTGCAGGATCAGGATCGCCGCCAGCCGATCGACTGCTTGTGCGCGCTTTTCAATGCTAAGCTCAGCATCCCGCAGAAGGCGGTTAGCCTGGACAGAGGTCAGACGTTCGTCGACCAGGTGAACTGGTAGCCGGAAACGACCGCGGAGATCCTCCGCAAAGTCGGACATCTTGGCAGATTGAGCGCTTGGCACGCCGCTCAGACGCAAAGGGTAGCCTACTACGATCTCCGCAACCTGATACTCGCGGATGGTGCGGGCAAGTTGATCGAAGTCATAACGTTTGTTGCGCCGCCGGATTGTGCCCAGCCCCTGCGCGGTCAGGCCCAGGGGATCGGAAACCGCCATGCCGATCGTACGTGCGCCGACGTCAAGACCGAGGACGCGGGGGTGTTCTAAGAGAGATTCAGGCACAGACGGCTATTGTAGAGGAACAGGCCGAAACGAGCTTTCAGTGGTGGATTAACGGGTTCCAGGGAGAGGCCTAGGCGTTGCCCGCGGCCTCCGGGAAGCGGAGATTGGACTTCGCCAGAGCCTTCGAGAGGAGTTGCTCAACCTGCAGCTCGTCCCAGTTCTTGGCCATGGCCATTTCGCTGACCAGAAGGTAACGGGCTCGTTCGAGCATCTTCTTTTCGCGGAACGACAGAGGCTTGCTCTGGTTGAGCAGCAGGAGGCCTTTGAGCACCGCGGCCACTTCCATCAGCGAGCCGGTACGCATCTTCTCTGAGTTTTCCTTGTAACGGTATTTCCAGTCGGCGTGGTTGCAGCACTCGCCCTCTGTCAGGAAATCTAAAATCTTCTGGATCTCGCCGTTACGGATCACCCGCCTCAGGCCGACGCTGGCGACATTATTGAAAGGCACCATCACCTTGAGGCTGCTGGCCTTGATCTTAAGCAGATAGAACCGTTCCACGGTGGTGCCCAGGGTCCGGCTGCTGATTTGCTCAATGATGCCTACGCCATGATTGGGATAAACGACTTTGTCACCTACTTGGAATTGATGCGATGCATTCATCATGAAGGGCACCCGCTGCTGCAGGTTCTAAACGAGGTAAGCATAAAAAGATTACAGCAAATTTACTGAAAGGTCAACATGGAGCAAGACTTAGGAGAGTTTTCCACAGTAACGGCTGAACACGTCCCGGAGGCCAGGGAGGGCAAATCCTTGGTTACCGATTGGCCTTGCATAAATGACTAAGATCAGCGACCTGGTTCGAATTGGAGCCGACCGCGTGCTTCTAACAGAAGGAATCTTCGAGACATAGCGGCATCGTCGGCAGCGAACGAGTTATAATCGGCGTGAATCAGGTCGGCCCGCAGTCTCCGCCCGAGAAGGTCGAGGTGAAGGCGGCGGCCGATCAGACCGACAGAATCTGAAGTTGAAACAACCACGAAGGCCAGAATTGCCGATGGCCTAGTCCCAGGCGTCAGAAAAGCGCGCGGCCGATTCCAGCGCAGGCTGGATTACGGAGTGCTTTTGCCTGAAAATTGCGGGAGTTTTGAAGCCGAATGCCAGAGCACATCAGGAAGAAATTGGAAGAGGAAATCCGGTCGCTGGAGTACGAACTAGGAGTGGAACTGCCCAAAGAGCTGAAGAAGGCGGTCGCCATGGGAGATTTAAGCGAGAACGCCGAATACCATATGGCGAAACAGCGGCAGGAATATGTGCGGGCGCGGCTGGGTCAGTTGAAGAAGCGGATGGCCGATCTCTCGCTGGTCAACATGAACAATATTCCCAAAGATAAGGCTGCGCTAGGATCGACCGTCCGGGTGTACGATTCCACCAAGGACGAGCAATTGGAATACAAGCTGGTAACGAGTGAGGAATCGGATGTGACCCAAGGTCTGATTTCTACGACCTCACCGATTGGTCGCGCTCTGATCGGCAAAAAGGTGGGAGACACGGCTGTCGTGGTCACTCCCAATGGAAAACGCGAACTCGAGGTTCTGAAACTGACTACCATCCACGATGATGCCGGCGAAGAGGCGAATGCGTAAGTGACTTGGACCAGCGCTGTCGGACGGGCCTGCCGAGTGCTGCTGCACAAGATTGTGCACGGGCTTGCGCTCACGAAAATATCCCCCAACGCGCTGACGTTTATTGGCCTGCTAATCAATATTATTGCTGCTATCTTCTTTGGGTTCGCCAGCGTAGAGAACCAGAGGCGGATGTTTCTGTACGCCGGGCTGGTGATCATTGGGGCCGGTGTGTTCGACATGGTGGACGGCCGAGTGGCACGAGCAACCGGGCAGGTGACCCAATTCGGCGGCTTCTTCGATTCCGTCATCGATCGCTATAGCGATGTGGCCCTGTACTTCGGTTTGCTGGTGTATTATGCGCGCGCCAGCCGGTTCTTTTATGTGGTGCTGACGGCGCTGGTGATGGTGACATCGTTGATGGTGAGTTACACGCGGGCCCGCGCCGAGAACATGATCCCGCAATGCAAGGTGGGCTTCATGGAGCGCCCGGAGCGAATCGTGCTGGTGATCATCGGGGCGATCTTCAACCGCATGGCGCCGGTGCTTTGGGTGATCGCGGTGCTGGGAAATATCACGGTGATCCACCGCATCCTTTATGCCTACGAGCAGACCAGAGTGAAACCCTCCACCCGCAAGCTCCAGCCTCAGGAACCGATGGCGGTCAACCAGTAGGCGCACCTTCCTTCGAAGCCATAGCATCTCGTATTGAGTCGGAAATGTATGATGTTGGGCTGCCTGCAAGTACACGGCGGAAGCGGTCAGAATTTCATGCGAGAGGACATTCTTGGCCAATAATCCTGTGCTCCTGGTCCATGGTGGCGCCTGGGCCATTCCTGATGAGCTGGTAGATGCCCATCTGAAAGGCGTGCGCAAAGCGATGGCCGAGGGCTGGCACGTGCTTGAAGGAGGCGGAAGTTCCGTGGAAGCTGCAGAAGCGGCCATCATAGTAATGGAGGACGACGATACGTTCGACGCCGGGCGGGGCAGTTTCCTCAACCGGGACGGCCGGGTGCAGTTGGACGCGATGATCATGGATGGCGCGACGCTGCGGGCGGGAGGAGTGGGTTGTGTGGAGCGGATCCGCAATGCCGTTCGCGCAGCACGCAAGGTGCTGGAGGAGAGCCCGCACGTGTACTTAGTTGCGGAGGGGGCAGAGCGTTTCGCTGCGCTGCATGGCATCCCGCTGATTGATAATTCCGAACTGGTGGTGGAGCGCGAAGTACAACACCTGCGCCGGGCGAAGGAGACTATTGCACGCGGGGAAAGCCATGAGATCTTTGCCTCGGAGGAGATTGCAAGCGACACCGTCGGCACGGTGGCACTCGATCAACATGGAAATCTGGCTGCGGCTACCTCGACTGGGGGGACCTTAAACAAGACTCCGGGCCGGGTGGGGGATTCTTCGCTCATCGGATGCGGCTGCTACGCGGATAACGAAAGCGGTGCGGTGTCAACGACGGGATGGGGCGAGCCCATGATGAAGCTAGTGCTGGGAAAATGGGCCACCGACCAGATACGGTGCGGACTCACGCCCCAAGAAGCAGCCAGCGCGGCGATCGAGTATCTGAAGCGGCGCCTCAACGGGCATGGGGGAATGATTCTGCTCGATCGCGAGGGCCGTAATGGGATCGCACATAACACGCCACGGATGGCGTGGGGACTGCGCACCAGCAGCGACGAGGAGTGGGGGATAAAGAAGTGAGAAGGACGAAGTAAGAAGTAGGAAGGAAATCAGAAATCAGAAGTCAGAAGTCAGAAGTCAGAAGTAAGAGGTAAGAGGTAAGAGGTAAGAAGTAAGAAGTAAAGAGTCAGCTCCCAGCCCACATAAAGGTGGGTGAGGATCCTTCATGAGGATTCTGTCCATTACTGCTTCCCGCTCTCGCAGATGAAGAACGCATCGATTCCCGAGTATTGTCATTCTGGGACCAATGACTGATCGTTTCCTTGCTTGTTGAACACCGCTGATGTAAAAATCCCCCACCCTGGGAAACCCGTACAGACAGTGCCAGGAGTTTCCGTCAAAAAGCAGCGCCAGATTGCTAAAGCGCCAGGCTGCTGGAAGCGAATGAAGCGCGGTGTCCGCAGGAGCTGAGTACGTCGGGCACCTGGAAAGGGTGGGACCATGAGTCGTGCCTGGATTTTCTGCTGCACCTGCTGTCTTTTGCTGTTTCTGTCAGTCAGCGCCGTCGCCCAATCCTCAGCTACCGCCGAATTACACGTAACCGTCCGAGATTCGAAAGGAGCAGTGGTGAGAAACGCCACGGTGGCGGTGCGAAATGAAGCCCGCAACATCGAGCGCAGCACCAGCCAGAACGTGGACGGCGAGTACTCACTGCTGTTGCTGCCTCCAGGGCAATACACGGTGCAGATCGAGGCGCCGGGTTTTGCCAAGACAATTCTGACCAACGTCGTGATCACAGTCGGACAAAAAGCCGAGCTCCCGGTGACGCTACAGGTTGCGGTAGCCAGTGAAGTTGTAAACGTCAGCGGAGAGCCGGAGCTGATTGAACCGCAGGTTACTTCATCGAACACAACGGTGGATCAGGTGAGGATCGACAACCTGCCGATCAATGGGCGGAATTACATCAATTTTGCGCTTACGGACTCCAAGCTGACGCGCGATGCGGCTCCCAGCATCGGAGCAGCGCCGACTTCCGGGTTGAACTTCAGCGGCCAGCGGGCGCGCTCGAACCTAGTCAATGTGGATGGGGCAAATGCGGTGGATGCCGGTGTGAACGGAATCCGCTCTACGGTATCGCAGGACGCAGTGCAGGAATTCCAGATCATCACTAATAACTACAACGCGGAATACGGCCAGGCCTCCGGGGGTGTGGTGAACATCATTACGCGCTCTGGAACTAATGCTACGCACGGCAGCGTCTATGGATATCTACGGAACCGGCACATCCAGGGGGTGAACCACTTCAGCACAACGCCGGATCCGGCGTACACACGAGTGCAGGCAGGAGCAACATTCAGCGGCCCCATTAAGAAAGATCGCACTTTTTACTTTCTGTCATACGAAACCACGCAGCGGCATGAGACAGGCTTCTCCACCATTGGTGCGGATGGGTTTGGGCTGGTTCCTTTTGACACATCAGTGCTGGGACCACAATTTCCGTTCGGCATCGTGCAGCTGACGCCCGATCAGGAAAGTTTCGTCGGACAGTTGGGCGCGGTGTTAGGGAATCCGGCGATTCCGCCGGCGACCAAGCAGCAACTGGGGCAGTTCCTGGGCAAGTATCTGGTGCTGGCCGGCGGCAGTTCAGGGATTGCGCTGAACAGCAGCGTGGGATCGCCGGCCATTGCAGCCGCGATCGCCAGCAGCTTCGGCACTCCCTTTAACCTGAGCGTGTTTCCGACAAGCGGAGCGCCGTTGCCAGCTTCGATGGTGGCGCTGAATTCAATTGTCGGAAACTTTCCTGTCAGCGAAGACACCCACATTGCATCGCTGAGGTTGGATCACAGGCTCACCGACAATCAGCAATTGAACTTTCGCTTGGGTTACAGTCCGAGCCATGTCAGCGGCATAGAGGTCAACGCCCAGGGGCCGCAGAATTTTGGGCAAAACGCTTTTTCCCGAACCTCCATACAGGACTTCCACGACTGGTCGGTTGTAGCTCAGCACACCTGGACCATTGGTAGCAATAAAGTCAATGAGTTCCGCTTCCAGTGGGCGCGGCGAGCATTGACTTACAACTTCTCCAGTTCGCCCGGCGGAAGCAGTGTGGCGGTGAACATTCCAGGGTTCGCCTTCTTCGGGCGTGAGCCCTTTTCGTTTGTCCGTCGTACGGAGCCTCGATACCAATTTACGGACAATTTTTCTCTGACTAGAGGCAATCACAACTTCAAATGGGGAGCCGATGTAAACTCACTGTTGCCGCTGGAGGCTGACTTCACCGTCAACTTCGGCGGTGTCTACAACATTGGAGCGCTCAGTCCGGGGCAGGTTCTAATCGATCCCACCACAGGTGCACCCATCACATCTCTTCCGGTGCCCGGCGGAGGATCGATTCCCGTGCCGGGGTTCTCGCCAGTGCAGGCATACGGTTTGGGAATTCCGCAGGCCTTCATTCAGGGGGTGGGGAATCCGCACGACTCTTTCAATGACACGAATTTGGGGGTGTTTTTTCAGGATTCCTGGCGTATCCGCCCGAACCTGACAATCAACTATGGGGTCCGGTACGACGTAGAGTTCACGCCGACTTTCAAAGCCATAAACCAGCTCTCGCAGGCGGCGGAAAATGCTCTCGGCATCACAGAGGGAATTCCGCGTGACTACAATAACGTAGTGCCACGCGTGGGAGTTGCCTGGGACCCATGGAAGGAGGGCAAGACTCTGCTGCGTGCTTCCTACGGATTGTTCTACGATCATCCATTGCTGGCGCTGGCGTTCGATTCCGACGTGGCAGATGGAGCACAGGCGCCGCAGGTACTGCTGTTTGGCGGGTCGCCAGGCGGATGCACGCCCAATCTATCGAATCTGAACGCAACCAATGCCTTCCAAGGTTTGCTCGCTTGTCTGCCCGGGAGCTTTAATTATCTGGCCTCGCAGCAACGCTTCAATGCCGCGCCCAATGCGCCCTCGATTTTTGTGGGACAACAATACCTGGCGACGGGGGTGCCGCTGACTGTCCAGCCGTTCGGATTTCCCACGGGCAAGAATTTCGTGTTTGGCTACTCCAACCAGGCAAGCTTCGGTCTCCAACAAGACCTTGGACACGACATGGTGGTTGATATTTCCTACACGTTCAATGGCGGCAGGCACCTCAATCGGCCTATCAATTTCAACGCCACTCAAACTCAACCCCTGGTGACCAACTACAACCGCGCCGTCGCGGCCGTGAATGCGTTGAAAGCGGGGGGAGTGCCGGCGAACGTGATCAACCAGCTGACGCCAAGCAGCCCGCTTTCGGTGGGCATCTGCCCGACGCTGTTGCAGGCGCTAGGTCTGCCTCCGGTGGCTCCTGCGGGAAACTACGTCCCTGCGCCGCTGGTGAGCTTCTTCCGTCAGTCTGGGTTTAATCCCTCTCTACAGACGGTGCCTCCGTATGCAGCGTGTAACGGCGACGCCCAGAAGGCGCTCACAGAATTCGGACTCGGTGTAGGCGTGCCAGTGCCGTTCAGCGATGAGCCCGCCAACTATTCCAATGGCACCTCGGACTACCACGGTCTGACGGTGAATCTGAGAAAGCGGTTCAGCGCGAAATACGAATTCCTGGCGTCGTACACCTGGTCGCACGCGATTGATGATGGCACCGACCTGCAGTCTCCACTGGAACCGCAAGACAACTTCAATGCCAACGCGGACCGGTCGACTTCGACGTTTGACCAGCGCCATCGGCTGGTGTTCAGCGGGGTGTATCAATCAGGAAGAGTTTCCAGCAGCGGCTTCTTGAAAGTCTTCAATGACATTACGGTGGCGCCTATCATTGAGGTCGGATCGGGACGGCCATTCAACATTATCACCTCGGTGGATGCGAACTTCGACCTTAGCGTTAACACTGACCGGCCCAATGTGGTCCCTGCCGGAACGACGGTGGATTCCTGCGGCGACCCGGTTGTGGCCTCGAAATTTTCTCCCACCGGTTTCTTCCAGATTCCCTGTTATCTGGATGGGAAATTCACGGGGAATCTGGGACGGAATACAGGTGTGAAGCCATGGACGGTGTTCAACGATCTTCGTCTCGCCAAGCGCATGAGAATTACCGAGCGGCTAAGTCTGGATGGGATCATGGATATTTTTAATCTGATCAACCGCTACAACATCGCGGATGTGAATCCGCTGTACACGAATGCTGGCGAACCGACAGCCGCTTACGATCCGCGGCAGTTCCAGTTCGCGCTGAAGCTGAGTTGGTAGGGAGCAGCATCTGCTATAGCCGCCGCAGGTGGCTGTGTATTCCCGCCCTTCGCCAAAAGCTGGCGAAAGGGTGGGTTACCCACGACTCGATCCAACCTAAGCGCGCGGACAAGAGTGTCGGCGCCACACAGCTCATGTCCTCCGTAATGCGATAATTGGTTAGCTTTCCAATCCATCAGCTCCCGAACGTCTTATGACCGAAAAAGCAAAGCAGTGTCAGCGAGCCGATGCCACCCTGTGCGTGCATGCCGGGGAAGAACGTCATGGGAAGAAGACCGGGCTTACTACCGCAATCACTCAGGCTTCTGTATTTGTGCTGCCGGATGTGGAGGAGATGCGGAAGTATGCCGAGGGGACCTCGGATGCCTATCTTTACTCGCGGTACGGCAACCCCACCGTAAACGTCGCGGAAAAGAAAATTGCCGCGCTCGAAGGGGGCGAGGCGTGCTTGGTGACCTCAAGCGGTATGGCCGCCATCCACTCTTTCTTTCTTTCCGCCTGCCGCACCGGAGATGAGATCGTGTCGATGCAGGATCTGTATGGCGGCACGACCCATCTCTTCCAGGAGACCCTCGCGCGATTTGGAGTCAGCACCCATTTCGTGCCATTTCACGAACTGGACAGCATCGAAAAGTACTTCACGAAGAGGACCAGAGTCCTGTTCCTGGAGACACCGACGAACCCGACGCTACGCTGTGCGGACATAGCGGCCCTGGCGAAAATCGGGCACAAGCACCGCTGCTGCGTAATGGTAGACAACACGTTCGCTACGCCTTTGCTGCAAAAACCGCTACGACTGGGTGCCGATGTGGTGGTGCACTCGGCCACCAAGTACCTGGGCGGGCATAACGATGTGGTAGCCGGTGCACTGGTGGGGGGTACGGAGTGGGTTGAGCCAGCGCGCCAAGCGACGAAGCAGTCAGGAGGCTGCCTTGATCCGCTGGCGGCTTTTCTACTGATTCGCGGTTTGAAGACTCTGGATATCCGGGTGCAGCGCGGCTGCGCCAGCGCGAGAGCGATCGCGGAATTCCTGGGCGGACATGCGCGAGTGTCGCGCGTGTTTTATCCCGGCCTTGCGACCAATGACGGGCATCAGGCGGCAAAACGCCAGATGTCGGATTTCGGGATGATGGTGGCGTTCGAACACAGGGATGGCGGGTGCGGTGCAGAAGAGTTTATTAACCGCCTGCGGCTGTGGTACCTGGCGACCAGCCTCGGAGGCGTCGAGTCGACGGTGTCCTATCCCCTGCTCTCCTCGCATCTTGGTTTGAGTGATGAGCAGTTGAAATTGGCGGACGTTTCAGCAGCAACAGTTCGGCTGTCGGTGGGCATCGAAAGTGTGACCGATCTGTTGGCTGACTTGCAACAGGCGCTTGGCTAGGGATTATCGAACTGGTAATTTCTAGTAGGGAAGGAACGCGGGGACTAGTCTGGACAGGCGAGGGGGCTAAGTCGTCGGTTCAATTGACCCTGTGGGAAATAGGGTAGTACGATGCGGGCGTTTCGCCGTCCAAGTAACATGTCCGGATGGCCAGAGGCCGGGCAACTGAATGGTCGTTCGCTTTTCCACCATCCTACTGACTAGCGCGTTGCTTCTGGCAGCCATCTCCTGCGAGGAGAGCGGCAAAGCCAAGAAAGCGATGGTCAATCCGGCGCCGAGAGCCGTCGCGCCCAGCCTGAGCGCCAAGTCTGATCCTCCGCCTCCGCCCCAAGTTCCGGAAAAACGCGCACCACAAGTCGATCCGGTAGAGGATCTGATAGCCCGCGTTGAAAAGGAGTTTCGCGCAGGCCAGGCGAATTATTCGGCTGGCCACCCCGATGCTGCAAAGGACAATTTTGATCGCGCTTTCAACCTGCTGCTGCAATCCCCGCTGAGCGTGCGCAATGACGATCGCCTGCAAGGGGAGTTCGACAAACTGGTCGAGAGCGTGCACGACCTCGAGGTTGCGGCTCTAAAGCAGGGCGACGGTTTTACGGCGCAGGCGTCGGAACCGGCTCCCATCGACGAAGCGAACGCAGTCACATTTCCAGTCGACCCGAATGTCAAGGCCAAAGCCGAAGCCGAATTGAGCCAGACCAAGTCCGACTTGCCCTTGATGCTCAACGATCAGGTGGCGATGTATATCAATTACTTCTCCAGCCGGGGCCGAGGGTATCTGGAGCGCGGACTCGTCCGCTCCGGACGCTACGAGGGCATGATTCGCTCGATCCTGCAGCAGGAAGGAGTACCGCAGGATTTGATTTATCTGGCGGAAGCAGAGTCTGGGTTTCATCCTCTGGCGCTGTCTCGCGCCGGAGCACGCGGGATGTGGCAGTTCATGTCAAGCCGTGGCGTGGGTTATGGATTGGAGCGGAACTGGTGGGTCGACGACAGACAGGATCCAGAGAAATCGACTCGGGCCGCTGCGCGGCACCTGAAGGATTTGTACAACGAGTTCGGCGATTGGTATCTCGCGATGGCAGCCTACAATTCGGGACCAGGAAACGTGCAGCAGGCGGTGCAGCGAACCGGATATGCTGATTTCTGGGAGCTATACCGGCGAAACGTGCTACCGGCTGAGACCAAGAACTATGTCCCGATCATCCTGGCCGTGACCATTATGGCCAAGAATCCTAGCCAGTACAGCCTGGATCATCTGGTGAAGGATCCACCCGACAATGTGGATAGGGTTGTGGTGGATTATCCGGTCGATCTCCGTCTGGTGGCGGAATGCGTAGATAGTGACGCGGTCACGATTCAGGACTTGAACCCCAGCCTTCTGCGCATGACCACGCCCAAAGATAGCCGCTACGAATTGAGGCTTCCCCAGGGAACGGCTGAGCAGTTTCAGAAGCAGATTGCTGCCATACCGAGGGACATGCGTGTCTGGTGGCGATATCACCGCGTAAAGAGTGGTGAAAGCCTAAGCGAGATCGCCCGCCAATACAAAACCACGCCGGCAGCGATTGAACAAGTCAACAATTTGAAAAATGAAGAGCTACGGACGGATGCCAAGATCATCATTCCGGTCGCGCCCCGCCGCGGATCGGAGTCGGCTAACCTGATCTATTCCAAGCATCCGACCATTTACCGCGTGCGTAAAGGCGACACTGCGGCGTCTGTAGCAGACGATTTCGGCGTAGCGGTTGAACGGCTGCGGCGCTGGAATCATTTGAAGAGCAATCATCTGCAGGCGGGTAAGACGCTGAGGATTTATCGTCCGGTAGGAACGCGAGAAGTCGCCGAAGCACGGCCCAAACCCAACACTAACTCCAAATCTTCCAGCAAGTTACAGTCAGCCAGTGAGCATGATGCAGTGGTCGTGAGGCACCGTGTGAAAGCTGGTGAAACCTTGGCCAGCATCGCCAGCAAATATGAGGTTACGGTAAGCGATCTGCGGCGCAGCAACGCGCATTTGAGCAACAATATCCATCCCGGCGACGTGCTCGTGGTCAAAATAGAACGCTGAAATTTCCTGTTTGACTCTGCTTGCCTGACGCAAAAAACGCTGTGCTATAATCCGCGCCGGTTTTCTATCTTCGTGTGCTATGCAGTCGTGATAAGCGCGTGTGAGCTCAAGAGTGTAAGCGAGCTCAGATCCGAAATCAGGAGGAACGATGGTCTTCGACGACAAGACACTCTACGGACGCGACGATGAAATGGACGAATACGGTGAGGCGGAAATCTATGACGAGAATCTAGAAGAGGATCTCGAGGAAGAAGAGGAAGAGGAAGAGGAACCAATCGGCACGGCGGAAGGCGAAGTCGGAGGGCCACCGGCTCCGGCGTTCGGAGAAGGGGGAGGGGCGCCGCCAGCCCCCCCAAAGAAGGCCGCGAAGAAGGCGGCAAAGAAAGCTCCGAAGAAAGCGGCAAAGAAAGCTCCGAAGAAAGCAGCAAAGAAGGCTGCTAAGAAACCTGCTCGCAAGAAAGCGGCCAAGCGCGGAGGGAGCCGGGCTGCTGCCAAGCGAGGTGGAAGGAAGAAAGCAGCAAAGAAAGCCGGCCGGAAGAAGGCGGGCCGCCGTCGTCGCTAAGATTGGCTGGTCACATCTGCTGATTTAGCTGGAACCATAAATTCGAAGTCAACGAAGCCGCGGTGCAAGAGCCGCGGCTTTTTCATCGTGTTTTACAGGCTGAAGCGGCTATTTTTTCCCGCGAATTGTCTCCAAGCAACGGGTATAGAGCTGAAGCAGGTGCTCGGCATAGTCCTCGGCTCGCGACACGGTTCCCCCCTGAAAACCCGCCCCCGGCGTACCCGTCTTGCCGTATGCGGTGGTGATTGCAATGAATCTCATCATATCGAGTGCAATGTCTTCATCACGGCGTGGGCCGAGAGGGATGCCGGCGACCTCGGTCATCGAAGCTCCTCCAACTCAAAAGTGTTGCTATGGGCTGGTATCCCCGTGCGAATCGGGGAGGAAAACTACCGAGAAAATCATAACAGAGAGAGCGCCGAGAGAAGATAAGGCGAGACCGGGCCTGCGACACATTTGATTTCTGCCAACACGCGGGCGAGGGAGCCCGCGCCGCCCTGCCAGCTGAGCTTCACGCCTCCATCGTCACATGGCAGATTCGTCCCACGATCTTCTCGGCGTAGGTTCGTCCTTGCTCCAAGGGCAGCACAATCACCGGATAGTCGCGGTTATGGGGCCGCAGCAGCAGATTCGATCCAGAAAGCTCTACATAGCTGATCGTGCATGAGCCATCGGCACCGGAGCGCACAGCGTACATGTTGCGGTCGTGTTTGCGATAGGGCTGAAGTGAGTTGTACTGGCGATCAATGAGAAGCAAAGCCCCTGGCAAGAATCGCGGGAACATGCTGATGCCTTCATGCGCGCTGGCACGGACAAGCACGAAGCGCTCCCATTCTTGACGCGGACTCTGCATATCGCGGCGAAGTCGGCGAAGGAAGGTAGTGGGATATTGATGCAGTCCGAGGACGTTTTGCTGACGAATGAACGGCTCCTGCGCGGCAATCGCCGGCTCGACGAGGGCGAGGTTGACAAACCCAGTGGCGGCTGGGGGCCGTACAGTGGCGCGGCGATTGATTTCCGCGCCGGACAAGAGATCAAGCGGTGAAAGCCGACAAACGGCCAGCACAGCATCCATGGCTTCCAGGCTGAGGCGGCGACGGCGATTCAGGAAATTGGAGATGTGCGCCTGCCGCAGTCCACTGAGTTCGGCTAACCGCAGACCGGTGATTTCGCCACTGGCAATGCGGGCAAGGAGCAAGTCGCGCAGGCGATCCTGCAAACTGCGGAAGGTGAGAGACGTTTGGATGGCTCTTCCCATTTGGGGAGACGTGCCTCATCAGTCCGGAAGCATTTCGTATGCTTTCCAGTTGACCACGAGATTTTCAAAAAGCTATAGACGATAACAGAACGTATTTCTAAAAGATATTACCCGGGAGCGTGATAGTTGCCCTGCCTCTCCTCCTCCAAAATGGCCCGTACTGAAAATGGATTACCAGAAATATGCCCACAGGAATTTTCCCCTGTGTGCTGGCAAGTACACGAACACACTCAACCGGCGGTACAGCATAGGAGCCCGGAAGCCAAGACAGGTATCAGCTCTTCGGAATCTGAGACGAAATGGGCGCACATAGTCTGGCCCGCCGAGCGAGCAGACGCAAGGGAAGATTCAGGCTTGCGAAAAATCTGCTTCCCAAAGAGGTCTTTGAGGTCTTTCATCCTGCGAATCCTGCTTCGGTCGATCCTCCCCAAAACGAACTGGCCGGCGCCGGGATCGCTTTCCATTACCTTTCTCCCTTATTGCTCACTTCACCCTTTTCCATTAGGAGACTGAAACATGTTGGAATGCGCGCCACACCAAGAACAAAAGCTTGAGCTGAAATATTGCGAGCGCTGTGGCGGACTGTGGTTGCGTCCGCAAGGCAGCATGCATGCTTATTGTGGAAGTTGCACGCTGCAACTCCAGGAATTACTGCCATCTGACCAGATCTCGCCGGCGAGACGCTATCGGCGAAGGACGAGGGCATCGGGTCGCATCAATCATGCAACCCATGGTTGGAACACTCCTGAGATCCAGCATCCTGAAGTGCTGGAAATCGCGCAGGCCGAGTGCGCTGGGGGTGTAAATTGCGTTTAGAGCCTGCGCTTGAACTGACAGAATCCATTTATGCCTCACCGAATGTGGGGCTGACCCTGGAAGGGAATGCCGCCGATCTCTGCTTGTACCGCGTTCGCACAGAGGCCTGTCTGCGTAAGTACTTTCGCATGTCTGTGGAACTGGGGAGGCTTCCTTCCCTGCTGGGGCGCGAGTTCTTCCGTACGCGCGTCACCTCCTACCGCATGAACAGTTTCGAAGATGCAGTTATCTTCGTGCATGACGTTGAACGTTGTCTCGAGGAACTGGATTTGGAGACACAGCGACTGATTGCGCGGCGTGTTTTCCAGGACTACACGCAGGAGGAGACGGCGCTGATGATGGGCTGTTCCCGGAAGACGGTGCTTCGGAAATATCCCGAGGCCCTGGATGCCGTCACGGCCCTTTTTCTGGAACGGGGATTGCTCGAGCCGCTGAGCAACGTCAATCCCAGGCAAAACGCGGCACGACCGCAATCCCGGCCGGACGTAGTGCTTAAGGCGGCCACGCTTAACATGAGCGAGAACGTTCAGCCTCCCGATCCGGAGCCCGACTGTGGCGAGGATCTAAGCGATGCTACGCTGTTGCGGGAAGCAAAATGGTTCTTGCTCGCCGAGGCCGTATCCGCGGACTCGGTCCGGAGGATGTAATGTCAAGAGGGGTATTTTGGGGTTTTCTGTGTAACTTGCTGGAAAGAGGATTAATAAAGTACCGGGCAGAATGTCCCAAATACCCTGTCAAACTTGGTATTCTGAAAATGTAAGGGAAAATTGAAGGTTTCCTCCTGAAGTTGCGGCGCAGCAGCCGGCCGAAGTCGGCGCTGCGCCGTTCTTTTTGACCGTCAGAGACCTCGGTGAGGATGTTACCTCCGAAGGTGGACACTGGTTACGCCGGAACAGCGGAGATTTCGCGAACGACAGTTGCAGTGCTTTAAAATGGCAGCAAGTCGGTTCACGGCAAGCGCGCATCCAAGTTGCAGGGCGCGAGGAGAAGAAGGTTCCACCATGGATATGACGTGGATCACCGACCGGATCGCAGTCGGTGGCGGCATCTGGACGAAAGACAAGATGATCGAAGTGGCGCGCGCCGGTGTCACCCACATCATCGATATGCAGATTGAGTTTGATGATACGGAACTGGCGGAACCTTACAGCATTGAAGTGTTGTGGAATCCGGTGGATGATGATTTTCAGCCCAAGCCGCCACACGTATTTCAGCGGGGAGTGGATTTCGCTCTGCGAGTCCTGGATCGCCCGGAAGGCAAGCTTTTGATTCACTGTGCCGCGGGAGTTCACCGCGCGCCCATGATGGCGCTGGCCATTCTGCGCGTTCTGGGTTATTCGTCTCGGGATGCGGCGGAGATGCTGGAGTCGCGCCGGCATGTAGTGGATCTGGCGGATGTTTACGTGCGCAGTGTCGAGGACTACATGAGAACGTTTGTGACCGCGGAAAACGCGGCGAAGCAGTAATACCAAGTAAGGGCTTTTTGTCTGGAAATAATTCTGCTTTCTTAGATTTGCCTGCGAGTTTGACAGGCGAGTTTGCTAAAACCCATAAAAATCCAGAATTAGGAGATCCGCGAAGGGACCGTGAGGTCCTGATCGCCTATGGCGATCGCTTGCAGGAACGCCTGGGCTGCGGGTGGACGGGAAGGGAGTGCCTCTTCGAGGCATGGCTGCGCATTCGCAACAAAAGGGGAGCGCATGTCCCGTTCAATCTCAATCGGGCGCAGAGGCAGATGGATGAGCGCTGGGGCCCACGCAACATTGTGCTCAAAGCACGGCAACTGGGGATCACAACTTATGTGGCAGCACGTTTCTTCATCGATACCGTCACGCGGCCGGGCAGCCTGAGTGTACAGGTTGCCCACGATCAGGACTCAGCGGAAGAAATCTTCCGTATCGTGCGCCGGTTCCAGGAGAACTTGCCGGACTGGCTGCGTACGGGAGTGCTGAAAACCTCGCGGGCGAACGTCAGGCAACTGGCGTATCCCGACCTGGATAGCGAATACCGGGTAGAGACCGCCGCCGACCCGAATGCGGGCCGAGGCCTGACGATCAACAACCTGCACTGCTCGGAGGTGGCACGCTGGCCGCGTGACGGGGCGGAGGTGCTGGCATCACTCCGCGCCGCAGTGCCGCCGCAAGGCCAGATTGTCTTAGAAAGCACTCCCAATGGACTTGGAGATGTCTTCTATCAGGAGTGGGAGCAGGCGGATCGCACCGGCTATGTAAAGCATTTTTTCCCCTGGTGGCTGGATCGTTCTTATCGCTGCGCGGGCGCGTTCGTCGACTGTTTCAGCGAAGAAGAACGGAACCTGATCACCCAAGTTGGCCTGGATCAGGAGCAAATTGCGTACCGCAGACAGATCCGTGCGAACTTTCGCGGGTTGGCTGCGCAAGAGTTTGCTGAAGATCCGGAATCCTGCTTCCTCGCTTCGGGCGAATGTGTTTTCGATCTGGAAATCCTTGAGTCCCGGCTTAAAGCATCTGTGGATCGCGACGGGGACGCTCTGGTCGCCGAAAGCCGCGATAGCGGGCGTCTGCTGATCTGGTGGCCGGCGCAGCTTGGACGCGATTACATCATTGGCGTAGATCCGGCAGGCGGAGGGTGCGATGGGGATAGCGCCTGTGCCCAGGTAATCGATCGCTGGGACGGACGCCAGTGTGCGGAACTGCTGGGGCACTTTACTCCGCAGGAGCTTGCCAGGCGGGTTGCGGACCTGGGCCGAGAATATGGGACAGCGTTGGTAGCCGTGGAGAGAAATAATCATGGTCACGCCGTGCTGGCCCATCTGACTGCCGTACTGAAGTACGCAAACGTCTACGCCCAGGGTTCGCAGCAGGGTTGGTTGACGTCGGTGGCCAGCCGTCCGGTAATGATCGAGAATTTTGCCGCAATTCTGAGCCTGCATCCGGAATGGTTCAACAGCCCTCGGCTGTTGCGGGAATGCAGGACATTTGTGCGCTCCGCCGATGGCTCGTCGCGAGCCGCTTCCGGCAGCCACGACGATTGCGTGATGGCTATGGCGATCGCACTGGCAGTAAGAGGCGACACCAGCTGTGATGCCAGGAACTGCAGACTCGAGCTTAGAGGCGTCGGGAGGGGATGAACTTGGAAGAACCACGGCTTGTTTCAAATCGGGCATAACTTGGCGATTGGCGAAGCGGCTGGGGTGTTATCAGTCACATCGACATCTGAAGTTGCATGATTAAGATTTAGGCCTTGATCCTCTAGCTCGCCGAATGCGGGCGGGAAGAAGAGGCCCGGTTGCCTGTCGTAGCCGTTCAGCACATCCGCCGGATGCGAGGCGGTGCGCAGAGCCATCTAATGCGTGCCGATGACGGCTATTATTACGTGGTGAAGTTTCAGAACAACCCACAACATCCGCGGGTGCTGGCGAATGACTTATTTGCGTCGCGGCTGGCAGAGCGATTGGGATTGCCAGTGGCGGTGAGTGAAGTGGTAGAAGTGAGTGATTGGCTGATCGAGCACACACCCGAGCTGCACATGCAGTTGGCGCAGCAGACGATCCGCTGCCAGGCGGGACTGCAGTTCGGGTCGCGCTACGTGGTGGATCCTCGGGAAGGCGAGGTGTTCGATTATCTTCCTGAAGCGATGATCGGTCGAGTCCGCAACCTTGAGGCCTTTGCCGGCATGCTCGCATTGGACAAATGGACCTGCAACGCGAATGGCCGCCAGGCAGCCTTCTGGAAAAAAGGCCGGGAGCGGAAGTTCACCGCGGCATTCATCGATCAGGGGTACTGCTTCAACGCGGGGGAGTGGACCTTCGAAGATTCGCCGCTGCGCGGCGTGTACCTCCGCAACGATGTGTATGTGGGCGTAACGGGGTGGGAGTCGTTTGAGCCCTGGCTATCGCGTCTCGAGCAGATGGACGTAGAGGAAGTGTGGTCTGTGGCCGAAACCATTCCCCCGGGATGGTACGGTCACGACTTGGACGCGATGGAACAACTGGTCAGCAAGTTGGCGCAGAGGCGATCCATGGCGCGCCGGCTGATCGACGATTTTCGTAACTCCACGCGGCATCCGTTTCCTAATTGGAGGGGCCGTGGGCGAGTGCAGGAAACGCCTGCGGGGGGAGAACAGTTGGCGGTCATCGGCGGATTCGTGGAAGCTGATCCGAGTCGTTGGAACTAGCACAACCTATGGCGCAGCACAGCAAATGCGAGTTTTCGCTTGTCCGCTACATGCCGGACGTGGTGAAGGGAGAGTTCGTCAATATCGGCGTACTCTTCCGATCGCACAGCGAAGGCGGAAGCGATTTTGCCGATGTGCGTTTCACGCGCGACTGGCGGCGAGTGCGTTGCTTGAATCCGGCGGCGGACATCGAAGTCCTGGAGTCGCTGGAAACCGATTTGCGAATGCTGCTCAACGCTGGGGCTGAGGGCGAGCTGATTCTGGGCAGGCTGGAGCAGTATCTTTCAAACAGCATCGAATTGACGCCACCTGCCGCAGTGCTTAGTGACGCGCCGGCGGAAGAGGTCGACCGCCTGGCCGAGATGTACGTGGAACCACGCGTCACCGGCAAGCGCGAGCTCACAGGACGACGGGCGATTCGTGGCCTAATGCAGAGCGCGTTTCGTCGTACTGGCGTCTGGGATCTGCTGTTCAAGGACATCAGCATAGCCAGATACACGGACGCAGATGATCCGCTGAAGATCGATTGCGGCTACCGCCCGAACGGAATTGTGAAGCTGATTCACGCAGTATCGGTGCAGACCTCGGTAGAGCCGGCGCGCATCCTGGCGCTCACTTATCCGGAGATTCAGGCCGGAATCCAGCGGTTGGAGAATGCCAGCAGCGAGTTGACCGCGATTGTCGAGACTTTGGATCGCTCGGATTCGGAAACGCGATTCGCACTGAAGAAGATGGAGAGCGCAGGCATAGTGCTGGCGACCACCGAATCATTGCCAGAGATCGCGGAGAAGATACGCATCGACATGCACGCTTAGCTTGCTTTGTACCTCGTCGTAACGCACCACAAACAGGTTCAAAAACAAATCATGAACATCAAAGACGGATTGTTCGGCGCCCTGCGCCGGCTGGGCGGAGGTGCGCTCGCCGCCAAACCTGAAAAGCGGCGCACCATTGCCCTGCCCTCAATCCTTACAACCTATGCAACGCCGACAAACGCGCTGCCCAAGCCCACGCCTTCGAACCTGCGCAAGTTTGCTGAGACGCCGGTGGCGCGCAAGGCGATTAATACGATCAAGGACCGCATTGCTGGCATGCACTGGAGAGTGCAGCCGCGCAAGGGACGCGCGTTGTCCGAATTACCTGCGGGTCCTGAGCGAGTTCAGGCGCTGACGGAGGCGCTCGAAGCGCCCAATCCGGACGATTCCTTTCGTTCCTTCGCGGAACAGGTGCTGGAAGACATCATCGTGGGTGGGTTCGGAGCGGCGGAGATTGTGGCCACAGCTGACCCCAATCGCCCGGTGGTCTTGTGGCCGGTGGATGGCGCGACCATTCGCATGCGTTCCGACTGGGACGGTCAGCCGAACTCGCCGCGTTATGTTCAGGTGACCGGCCGCTACGGTCCGGAAGGCAACATCGTTCTGAACGACGAAGACCTGATGTATGTGCGGCTGAATCCCCGAACTCACACTCCATTCGGACTGGGCCGGGTAGAGGTGGCGTTTGAAACGATCAACGAATTTCTGGGCGCTCATCGTTACGCCGCCAGGCTGGCGAGCAACACCGTAGTGCAGTACGCACTGTGGCTGCAGGATCTGACGCCGTCGCATCATGAACGCCTGATCCGCTGGTGGCAAGACGAGATTGAAGGCACGGGGCGAGTTCCGATTCTGTCGGTCGAGCAGAAGCCCGAGGTGCTGCGGTTCGGCGGAGGCACCGATGCCGATCTGCGTCTGGAATGGCAGTCCTTTTTGTTGCGCGTCATCGCTGATGCTTTCGACCTGCCACCGATGTTTCTGGGATTGGAGCACGATGTGAACCGCTCCACGGCGGGGCAGCTCTCCAACGATGCTTTTCAGAACGCGGTTGTTCCCTCCGCTCGTTTGTTCGCGGAACACATCACGCGCGATGTGATCAGCAAGAAGCTGGGATGGAATGATCTGGAATTTGCCTTCACCGACTTGGACACGACCAATGCCCGCGAGCAAGCAGAAATTGACGAGATCCTGCTGCGCAATGGCGTGCTTACGGTGAACGAAGTACGAGACATGAGGGGTCTGGCACCGCTGCCAACTCGTTCAGCCTGATCTTCGCGGGCAGAAGAAACCTCACACTCCAGGCAGTACCAAGGACACATGGAATTCGATCTGCAATCGATGGCAATTGACCTGCCGCGAGTGGATGGCCACCCCAACCGGGTGCCATTCCGTGGCGCGCTCACCATGGTGGATATTCCTTCGGATAAGCCGCCGTCGGGAGCGCGTGGACATCGTGTGCTGCTCACGCGGGCTGCGGTGGATGAAGCTTTGCCGTCACTGCTCGGCATGGGACTGGACTACTCGCCTTCACTGGACCGGCACGATGCACGCCGGAAGGTCGGAGTCATTACTGGCGCGGAGGTGTTGTCGCTGGCGACGAGCGGCAGAAGAGCGGTCGGAAGGCGGGCGTCGTTGCAGGTAGAAGGTTATCTGTTTGCGCGCGACTTTCCAGACATCGTGAAAGAAATCAAGCTGCAATCCGGGAAAGCAGGAGCTGGCGAAAGAGATCGAGAGCTCGGGCCAGTAGCATCACCGCGTGCAGTTGCGATCAATCTTCCGTCGGACCATGACACGCCGGCCTTAAACGCGCGATTGCTCCGCGCTCGTGGTGTTTCCAGCAAGACCAACATAAACCTAGCCGGCGAATCAATTCGCCGTTTGGGCATGTCGTACGAGATCGCCGAAGCCCGGGTGGCGGACCTGCGGGCCGACGTTTGGGTAGTGACGCAATTCACGTTCACGGGGGCAGCAGTACTGTGGGCCGACAAGGCGGCTTACGGCAGCACCTGGATTGAACTCGCCCGCAATTAAATTCAAAGGAGATCGAATGGACGAACCAGTCAGTCAACAACTCACAGCCAGCACGGATCGCCTGGCAGCGGCTGCCGAAGCCCTCGAAAGCGCTTTAGCACGACTGAGTGCACAGCAGGAAGAGCTTAGTGCGAAGGTTGAGCGCATCGTGGCGGCAATCGACGAACGTTTGCTCGAGCGTAGCGAAAGTGACCGTGCGCAACCGGACAGCGAATGGAGAGAGCGGATAGCGGAACTGGAGCGCGCCAACTCCGACCTGAAGGCTCAAGCTGCGCGTTTGGCGCGCAAAACACTCTCGCCTCTAGTCTCTTCGCTACTGGCCAAAAATGAAGTGCCGGAAGTCGTCGAGCCTGCAGTGCTGGACAAAGCACTTTCGTCTCTCAGTCCGGAACAGCGGATCGCGGTGAAAGCGGAGATGGCCAGAGCGGGGCTATTGGAATAACCGAGAGCCTCGCTCGCGCGGGCAAACGCAAACAAGTTACTACTTGATTCCATACCTTCTCACGGAGACAACATGAAAGCACAGTTCCTGGACCTGCACGCGGCGGCCGACTTTCTCGGGCCGGGCGCGGTGGAGGTCAATCGCTACCAATCCGAGATCACCGACATCGTGCGCCGCCGCGGCGTATTCGGGCAGCGCATTCGCCAGGTGCCGGCAACCGGGCATCCCTCGCGCTTCTTCGAGCAGACAGCGATCGCGTCGCCAACGCCGGCCAACGGGTTTGTCGATCCCCGCAACATCGTGGCTGCCGTGTCCTCGCCGACTCGCGTGGAGCGCAGCGTTCCATTAAAGGCGCTGGTCTCGCAGATCAACTACAACCTGTTTGACGTAGAAGTGGGCTCGCAGCAGAGCCAGTTTGCCTTCCTGCAGGCCAAAGACCTCGCCGATGCTGTTGACGGCCTGATGCGCACCCATGATGTCGCACTGTGGAATGGCAATGACACTTCGCTGAGCGCGCCGACAACGACGCAATACTATGGCGCGGCGGCGCAGATCACCGCCGGCGGAAATACCGCAACCATCGCTACAACCGCCAGCATTGTGGACGGCCTGAAGTCGGCGGTGGCGCAGATGGTGGCCAATTCCTCGTATGCCGTCCGTCCGACCGCGATCTACGCCAACCCGGTATTGCTCGATCTGATCGATCGCGAAATGAAGGCAGAGTTCAACGTTGTTCTATCCACAGCCGAAGTTGCCGCAGGGATTCGCGTGAAGACCCTCTCCACTCAGGCGGGCGAACTGCCACTCATTCCGGAGTGGTCGCTCGGCTACACCGGCGTACCTGGCAGCGGAAGCGCGGTGCTGCCTGCCTACATCGTCAGCGAGGACATGATCGAGTATCACTGGCTGACGGATCCCAATCCCCGGGCGTTCCAGTTGGGTCTCACCGGAACGCTTGCCACACAGATGGTAGTGGTGAAATTCGGCGCAGTGGTCGTGAAAGGGGCGTCGTACGCGCACTGCGCTGTGACAGTCGATCGGTAGAGAGCTGTTGTCGGCCGACGAGGCCAGCGGTCATCAGGGGCCTGACCGCTGGCCTTTCCTCTATACCTCCAGGCCGAACCTCGAAACCACTCCCTACAACAGAAACCGGAGCACATGAATGCAGTATCTCGACCCATCGGAATATGAGGCGCACGGGCTTGAGGCGGACACACTGAGTTCGTGGATCGCTGCCGCCTCGGCGCTGATCGACGCCCATTGCCGCCGCACTACGCTGGGCGTGGCGCAATACGCAGAGCGCGTGCGCGTCGGTGCGTGCAACACCGCCCGTCTCACCTATCTGCCCTTGGCGACAGTTGCGCCTGCAACGACACCACTGATTTCGGTGCGGGTGCGCTATGTGATGCCGCGACGCGGAGACGAACTCGCCAATATGGCCAATGATTTTGCCAGGATCTTCGGTCTTCCGGGCACGTGGTCAGAGCTTGATATCAGCAACATCGATTATCAGAGCACCACTGGCGAACTCACGCTGCCGATCAATCCCCTGGGCCTGGTCTACAACGAAATGGATGTCACATATAACGCCGGGCTCGCTGAAATTCCCGATGCGGTGAAGTTTGCCTGTGTGCAGATCGTCCGCAACGCCCAGGCCACCCCGGCGCTGAATGTGCGTGCCAATTCGCTGGATCAGATGCACATGGAATATTTCGCCAACACGCTCATCGACGATACGGTGCGCAAGATTCTGGCCCCTTATGTGGCTCAGAGGATCGCCTGATGGATATCGGCGAGGTTCGGCTGCTCTCCGGGCGCGAGAATGCTGCTATGCGCGCGACGGAAGCCATGCTGCGCGCCCTGGGCGGGGCTTCCATCATCCTGCGGCTGCCTGCGCCCGCCAGCGCGGCGAGTATTCCTCAGGAACTGGGAATTGATCCCCCAGCCACTGACGATGTTGAACTATTTCCTGTCATAGTCCGTGATCTCGGAAAGCATGCCGGTCGGCACCGGTTCGAACTGCTGATTGCCGCCAAGACTCTGCAGGCGCTAGTCGAGTCGCGAGGCGAATCGTTTTGTACCAGCCTGCTGAATGCTGCGGCCGGATTTGTGCGCGAAGGCAAACTGCTGATCCTTGCTGACGTGCGGGCGGTCTGGTTTGCGGGCGCCGAGTGTCTGCTGCGCGTGATCGTGTTGGAGTAATCATGCAAGTTGCGAAAGACAGTTTCTATGTCGCCCTGCGCGACCGGTTGGCTGCCCTCAGTCCGGCTCGCACCCTGGAAGCCGGCGGGGTGACCAGGCCGGCAGTGCTGATTGGTGGCAACGAGGTCAGCAGGGCCCTGCTGGAGTTTCCAAACGCCTTTTACCTGAGCTGGGGCTCGGCGGAACGGGCAGATCCCACGCGGATCGTAGCGCTGATGAAAATGCGCTGCCGAATCTCTTACAGCGCTGCGGGCAGCGATTCTGCCGCTGAGCGCGGCCGCACCCTGGGAGCACTTGACGACGAGTTGCTTGCCATCTGCTCGCCCCAGTTGACCGCCACCATGGATTACAGCAAAACCCCAGCCACACCGCTCGGTACGAACGTCTTCTGGTCAAGTCCCAAGCTGGGCGAGATTGTCGATGCCGACGGGCATCTGCAGCGCTCCGCCGAAGTTATCGTGTACTGCTTCTCGGAGGTGGCAGTATGAGCGAAGCCATCGCCCTCCGCCCCAACATGCTGCCGATCGCCAGCCGGGTACGAGCGTACTTCGCACCCGTGGATCGCACGATGGAGACTCCAGTGATCTTCGATCCCGCGAAGCATGGCGCTTTCGCAGTGGACTCCCCACCATCCCCCTGGGTTGATCTGGGGCTAGTAACCGGAGTGAAGCGAACGGCAATTACCGAGATGCACGTGCTCCAATCGGGAACCCGGGGAGCAGCATGTGGACAATATCGTTCCAAGCTGGGGGCCCGCCTGGAATTGGAGTTTTGCGAATGGGGCAAATTGCAGATGGCGCTGGCCGGCGGATCGCAGCACATGAATGTGCTCGCCGCTGATCCCAATGCCGACGCGCAGCCCTCAGGCGGATCGGCAATTGCTCCCGTTGCAGTTCTCTCAGGATCCACCGCCAGCGAGATCGTACTTGGCATAGGCGCAGTTGACGCTTTCAGTGTCGGAGACATAATCGCCGTTGATGTGGATTATCAACAGCAGACTGGTTATGTGGGAACTGGAGTCGCCGCCGCTTACGTGAGCGATCCGCTCGATGTTTTGCGCGATCGCGACTACGTTCGCCGGGTCACGTTCAATGTTGGACGAGTGGCTGACAAGACCACTACCTCGCTGATTCTGTCGCAGCCTCTTATCGGCGGGACGCCCCCAAGTGCGGCCGCAGCGCAGAAGATAAGTGCTTTTGTGGATCGTGAGGGAGGATCTTTTTTCCAGGAATGGTCAGCGCTGTTATTGGTGGAGGCAGCGTCGGGTGGCCGAATCTGCTTCTACTATCCGCGGTTGCAATGCGCTGCACCCGCAGCGGAATCTGGCTATGCCCTCGATCCCGAATTTCAAGGATGGGCATTGCGGGCCAGCTTCCTTGCTCTGCCATACATAGATCGCAACGACAACCAGCAGGTGGTGTGCTACCGGAGCTACTTCCCGTCCGCGGCTGCAGGCTTGTACTGAACTAGCTCGGATTATTACCGGAATGCGAACACGACTCACGATTCTGACTTCGTCTTCCTGATTTGCCAATAAAAACCAACGAATGAAGCTGACAATCGACAATCTCGATGGCGCCGGAGTGCGCGATTACACTAGTGTGACCGATGCCCAGGGTCTGCCAGTGGTGCAGCGAAGGCTCAATCAGCCTGCTGCCATGCGCGTGTCGTTGTTGGGTACGCCGCAATCACCGCCGGTCCCGGTGCCGGGCGCCCGCGTGATTCTGGCGGCCGAAGATGGACGCAGCTTCTTCACCGGATACTTGTCGGAGGCTCCTGCATTCGAGTACCTGGGCTGGGGCGAGCAGGGACCGGTCTATCGCTACGATCTCAAGACGATCAGCGACGAGTATCTGCTCGACCGCAAGAGCTGCCCGTCCCGCGCTGATTTCGTCGCAAGCACAGCAAGTGAGATTCTCACGACCCTCACCAACGATCTTGCGCCAGGGACGCTCGACACGACACCAGCACAGCCCTGCGACGTGATTCCGCGCTACAGCGTGGCCTCAGACCGGAACTGGTCCGAACAGGCCGCAGAAATCTGCTTGCGTGTGCGTGGCAGCTACCGCGTTCAGGATCACAAGCTCATCCTTGCTCCGCTGAACTCCAACGCTTATACGCTGGACGAAACAGCGCCGCAATTTGAGCCCGCCGGCTTGAAGATTGTCTCGCGTGGACGGCACGCGAATGACATCACCGTTTTCGGCGCGGTGGAACCGTGGGCATACGTCAAGGACTATTTCCTGGGTGATGGTGTCACGTCCCGCTTTTATTTGTCGCAGACTCCATATGCTCGTCGCAACTACGTTCTACTCGAACAAGAGTATGAGTCAACCCTCGATCCACGCTGGTGGAAGCCAACCGATCCGCAGGGCGCGATTTTTATTCAAAGCGGAAAGCTCTGGATACAGGATGGGACGGGTGCGGATGGGGCCACTGTTGTTCAGTTCGCGGAACGGCTGGAACTCGGGGGAGCAGTGGTATTGCAGCATGGCGATGTGAGTTTCATTGCTGCATCGGATGGGATTCTCGGCGGTTTATACACATCTTCCGTTTCGCTGGCGAATTGTCTTGCGGGATTTCGTATAACCAAATCAGGCGCACAGTCTCAGATTTCGGCCTGGATAAATGCCGCGGCGGTCGGAACGCCACTCACGACCTCCGACGGACACCACTACGTCATCAGCACTCGTATGTACGCTATGGAGGTATTTCGTTCGCGACAACGCTTCCATGCATCGCAGCATCCTGCCGGCAACGCATTAGGGGGCGAGGAGGTCCCTTGTGACGTCCGCATTGTGCTGGAAGTGCATGACGTCGATCCCAATAATCCCGTATCGCTGGTCGCGCCTTCCACCGTGTTGTTTGATGGCCTCGTGCAAAACGCTCCGGGCGTTTGTACTTACGCGCTCGTGAACGCTCTTGATATGCACTGTGCGCTTGCCTACACACGACTGTTGCGCGCACCCGAGGCTGTGGTACGCAGCTGTCTCCCCGGCCAACCATATCGCACACGCCTAGTAGGTGCGCTGACTGACGGTGCGGAATGCCGGCTGGGGTCTAACGGTGACCTGGCCTTCTACTCGGCATTCATTCCTGCTGCCAATGAAAAGCTGGTGGTCTCTTACCGGACAAGCGGACGAGCAGTTGCGCAGGCAACTGATCCGGCCGACATCGCCGCCCAGGCAATGCCGGGTGACGATGGAATGCGGGGCTCGGTCGTCCATCTGGCAATCCCCGAACCGCGTACCTCGCGCGATTGCGCCAATGCTGCGCTCGCCATGCTGGACGACAGCACTCAACAGCCGTGGTCGGGCACCTATGAGACAGTGAGCGATTTTCTCCCCGATGCAGCGCTCGACATCTTCCCCGGGGATGGGCTGGGCATAAACGCCCCGTCGCGAGGATGCAGCTTTGAGGCCGTGGTTCGGCAGGTGGATATCACTGTTCTCGATCTGTCCTCGGACAGAAGCCAATACAGAATCGCCTTTGCGAATGATGCCGCCGACCCTCTGGGATTTCATCATGACAGCAGCCACGTGCAGGGCATTGCGCAAATCACGGTCACTACGATTCAGCCCGACCCGGCGGTGCTTCCCGGCCTGCCGCAGGCGGAAGTGGTCGACCTCACATCCACGTGGGTGACGATTGACGCGGGCGTGGCGCCTCCTCCCGGTGGCGGATTTGAGGTGCGCCGCAGCGACTCTGGCTGGGAGGCGGGCAACGATCGCAACCTGATTGCCTGGTTCACGGTCCAGACCTTCACCGTGCCGCGCCTGGCGCGGGCACAAGACTATTATCTGCGGCAATATGATGGCTCCACTCCGCGCCGCTATTCTGAATTTTCCACCCTCTTGCACGTGGATTATCCGTTATGAGCATTGCAGTTGAACCGCGGGCGCGAAGCCGAATGATTCAGCCCGGTCTCTTCGCCCAACCGCCAGTCAACAGAAGTATGAACAACAGCAATTCGTCAGGTCCGCAGCCGCTATTTCGCCGAGTCATATGGTCGTCAGTCGTTTCGCTGGCATTGTTTGGCGCGGGATGGGTTTCCGCCCAGATTCGCGGCGACGCCGCACAGGATGTTCAGATCGCCACGCTGCGGCAGCAGGTGGATGAAGTCAATCGCAGAATTGAGACCATCCGCCCGGCGAACGAGTTGGTAGCCCAGGAGCAATTCAACGAATTCTCCCGCAACGTCATGTCGCAATTGGCCGACATCAAAGCCGAACTGGTGCGGCAGCGGGAGTGGCGCGACCGCCGCCATTAGGTTGTTGGCTGAATGCCGGCTGCTGAATAAGTTCACTTTCACATAAGGAGAGAGGTATGAGTTTCTTGGCAAAGTTGTTGCAGGGGTTTTCCTTTATTCCGGCCATCGTTCAGGGTATCGAATCCCTGTTCGGCGGACGCGCCGGCACCGACAAGAAGCAGGCTGCACTGTCCTTTATCAGTTCAGCGCTTTCGATGACGGAAGCAGTCGCCAACCGTGACATCGTCGATGACTCCAAGTTTCATGAGGGCTTGAGTAAGATCATCGACGGTGTGGTCGAGTGCATGAATGCCAGCGTGTGGTCGAAGGCCACCGCAAGCAAGTAATCGCCATCCAAAACAACATGGCCGGCCCAATGGCGGCCAGCGTTTCGCACGCGGTTACCCCGTCCTGTTCGCTTTCGCATCTCCTAGCGATAGGGCGGGGTTGTTTCTAAACAGCGAAATGGCTCTAATTTACAACTTCTGAGTTGCAGTTTCCTTACCCCAGCGGCTCGTTCCATTTCTCCAAATATTGCGCTACTGCGCGAAGGAACTGATCTGCGACCGCGCCGTCGATCACGCGATGATCGTAGCCGAGCGAAATATGACAAATCGCGCGGATGGCGATCGAATCGCCGCCGCTGTCGTCGGTCACCACCACCGGCTGCTTCTTGATCGAGCCAATCCCCATGATTGCTACCTGCGGCTGCAGGATGATCGGCAAGCCGAACATCTGACCGAAACTTCCGGGATTGGTAATAGTGAACGTTCCGCCTTGCACCTCTTCCGGCGCGAGTTTCTTCGTTCGGGCGCGATCCGCCAGGTCGAGAATTGAGCGTTGCAATCCCAGGAAATTCTTTTCTTCGGCACTCTTGATGACCGGCACGATTAATCCCCAGTCCAGCGCCACCGCGATCCCGACATTAATGTTGCGGTGATAGCGAATGTTCTCGCCCTCAACCGACGCGTTCACGATAGGAAATTGCCTGAGTGCCTCGACTGCAGCGCGCGCGAAGAACGTGGTGAACGTCAGCCGGGTTCCGTTGCGCTGCTCGAAGGAGCGTTTTTCTTTCTCGCGCACTGCAACGACTCGCGTCATATCCACTTCATAGACGCTGTGGACATGGGCGCTGGTGCGCTTCGATTCCACCATGCGCTGGGCGATGATCTTGCGCATCGCCGACATGGGCACGACTTCACCTGGGAGCGGGGCTGCTGGTGCTGCGGGCTTGCCCGCTGTCGGTGCCGCTGGTGCTGCAGCTGCCGCGGCAGGCCGCTTCTCAATAAATGCCAGGATGTCGTCCTTGGTGATTCGCCCGCCCAGCCCTGTACCCGGGACCTGCGCCAGGTTGATGCCGTGCTCCTTGGCGATCTTGCGTACCAGCGGCGACGAGTGGATACGTTTGCCCTCGACCTCCACTTCCTCTTCCACTTCTGCCGGGGCGGGCGCAGCTGCTGCTGGTGCAGGCGGCGCAGGAGCTGCCGGCTTTGCAGCAGGGGGAGGCGCAGCCGGCGCGACCGCTGCAGCAGGTGCGGACGGGGTGGCCGCCACCCCATCGGTTCCGAGCCTCGCTACCACCGTGTTCACCTGCACGGTTGAACCAGCCGGAAACTTGATATCCTGAAGCACGCCGGCAGCAGGAGATGGAATCTCCGCATCCACTTTGTCGGTGGAGATCTCAAATAGCGGTTCATCGCGCTGCACCTTCTCCCCGGGCTTCTTGAACCACTTGGTGATCGTGCCTTCGAAGATCGACTCGCCCATCTGCGGCATGACCACATCCGTAGTCGCTCCAGTTCCGCCTGACGTCGCCGAGGCTATAGGTGCAGCAATGGGCGCGGGACTCGGAGCCGTGACTACTGGCGCAGCCTGAGTTGCGGCTGGTTTGCTCACCGGAGCGGCTGCGGAAGCAGCCTGCGGTGCGGGAGCGGGCTTCGCCGAAGCCGGAGCGGGTGCAGGCGCGGATGCCGTGGCGCCGGCGCCATCGCCATCGATGACAGCCACGACAGTATTCACCTGAACGGTGGCCCCCTCGTTAACCTTTACCTCTTTGAGCACGCCCGAGGCGGGCGAAGGAATTTCGGCGTCCACTTTGTCGGTGGAGATCTCGAACAGGGGTTCGTCGCGATTGACCTTCTCGCCGGGCTTCTTCAGCCATTTTGTGATGGTGCCTTCGAAAATCGACTCCCCCATCTGGGGCATGACCACATCGGTTGGCATTCTTTCCTCTTCCCTACTAGATGGCGCTCGCGCCCGCAGGCAAAGAAAAATTATATCGTGACGGAAACGGGCAAGAACTGAATCGGCTCGTGTGGGACAGGCGATCCCGACCGTCCTGTTTCGATTCGAAAGGCTTTGCGTTTCCTTACGCTGAAGTGCATTGGGCCAGGAGACCACACACGATGGCCCGGCACGTGAGCGCCTGAGTTCCCTAGTACGCTGCCAGCCTGCGCGCCTCGCGCACCACATCTTCTATTTTGGGCAGGAAGACTTCCTCCAGCGGCGGCGAAAAGGGTACAGGAGTGTCTTGCGCCGCGATGCGGACAGGTGGGCCGTCCAGATCATCGAACGCCTCTTCATTGATGATGGCTTCGATCTCGCCCGCGATTCCGCCGGTGCGGGGATGTTCATGCAGAATGATCACCTTGCTAGTCTTGCGGACAACGTTGGTAATCGCCTCACGATCGAGCGGCAGCAGTGTGCGGAGGTCAAGTACCTCGAGCTCGATGCCTTCCTTGGCGAGCAGATCCGCCGCATCGAGCGCGGTGTAGAGCATAGCAGCATAGGTGATCAGGCCGATCTGCTTCTTGCCTTTGGCCGCGCGCGCCACTCGCGCCTTGCCCAGCGGAACTGTGTAGTCTGCGGGCGGCAACTCCTCTTTGATTCTGCGATAAAGGAACTTGTGCTCGAAGAAGATTACGGGATTGTTGTCGCGAATCGCTGACTTGATCAAGCCCTTGGCGTCACGGACGGTAGCCGGGCAGACGACCTTCAGACCCGGCGTGTTGATGAAGTACATTTCCGGATTCTGCGAGTGAAAAGGACCGCCGTGCACGCCGCCGCCACTGGGTCCGCGCAGCACCACCGGGGCAGGCGCTCCCCAGCGATAATGCGCCTTCGCCAGCATGTTGGTGATCTGGTTGAAGGCGCAGCCGATGAAGTCCATGAATTGAAATTCGGCTACCGGCCGCATGCCAGTCAGGGCTGCGCCAAAAGCTGAGCCCACAATTGCAGATTCGGCGATAGGCGTATCGATCACGCGCTCCGGCCCGAAGTGATCTATGAAACGCTCCGTGACCTTGAAGGCGCCGCCATAGATTCCGATGTCTTCGCCGATGCAAAAGACGGTGGGATCGCGCTCCATTTCTTCCCATAGTCCCTGACGAATAGCTTCGAGATAGGTGGTTTGGGGCATACTTAGCAAATCAACGGCAATCATCGAGCAATCCGATAAGTTGCTTATCCTTGTCCTCAAAATCCGCCATCGGACAGAGGTTTACCGCTAGATGACCGGCGACGCTTATCGTCTCATAATTGGGAGTTGGCATTAACTTCCGTCCTAAGTCACAAACTCCACTCCAGCTACTTCAAATGCACCGCTGCTTCACTTTTCTTGGCCTTGGCGGCCGGCTTCCTGGTTTTATACTGCGGCATCGCATACTTGGGTCTGATATCGTGACACGATGGATCGCAATAGACTCCGCCTGTCGCGGTCTTCGGCTCAGGCATGGGTGAATTGACGGCGTATTCCCGATCGCGTTCCAGTTCCGCTTCAACTTCCACGATCAGTTTTTCATTCTGCTGAGGAGTGAGCCATTTCTTCTCTTTGACTAGGTAATTCTCGAAGCGGGCAATCGGATCGCGCCGGTTCCAGTAGTCGAACAGCTCGCGGGGAACATAGGCTGCCGCATCGTGAATGGCGTGCCCCTTCATGCGCATCATCTTGGCTTCGATCAGCGTGGGGCCTTCGCCGCGGCGAGCCCGCTCGCAGGCTTCGTGGGCTGCGTCATACACCTGGCAGGCATCGGTGCCATCCACGATCACGCCAGGGATACCATAGCCAATAGCGCGTTCCGCCAAGTCGTGACAGAGAAACTGCTCGGCAGTAGGCGTGGAGTATGCCCAGATGTTGTTTTCAACGAACAATACCAGCCCCAGCTTCTGCACGGCGGCAAGATTCAGGCCTTCGTAGGTGACGCCAGTGGACTGTCCGCCGTCGCCGATGTAGGTCATCACAGCGATATTGCGTCCTTGCAGGCGTGCGCCCAGAGCAACTCCCGCTAACACCGGGATCAGATCGCCGAGAGTGGAAATCGGCGAAACAACATTGCGCTTCTGGATGTCGCCAAAGTGCGAAGACGCGTCGCGGCCATGGGTGGGTGATTGCGCCTTCGCCATGTACTGCATCATGATGTCGCGGGCAGAAAAGCCGCGTACCAACAGCGAGCCCTGGTTGCGGATCATCGGCCCCATCCACTCGTCCGGCTTGAGCGCGTACGCCGACGCGCACGAACAAGCCTCCTGTCCGAGGCCGAAGTAGACCCCGCCAACAACTTTTCCCTGTTTGTAGAGGTTTTCCAGGGCGGCTTCCATGCGGCGGTTGAGCAGCATCCAGCGGTAAATCTCCACACACTGCTCGCGGCTCAGGTACTTTGAGTCTCTGATCGGCGGAGGCGGAGCGCTCAGATCGCCGCGCACCTTGTAGCGAACCTGATCGCCGTCGCCGACCTGCTCGATGCAAAAATCGGTCTGCTCCAGGCGGTAATCGAAAATCTCGTACGTGCGCTGACTGGAATTTGGCTGATGATTCGTGGAAGTCTGCCTGGCTGCGGATCCGCTTTTGTGCCGACCTGAGTTGTGGGACCCCGGACTCTTCTTAGAAGCCATCGCTGAAACCGATTGTAACGCGAGGAAAGACCTCTAACCACAGAGGCCACAGAGGGCGAAAAGGTGAAGAGACTGCATTACGTGCTGCTGGATGAACGACTAGGCCCAGTAGGTTTCTTCTTCGCCGCGGATCGTCCGTTCCTCCGCGGGCGGTTTTACCGGCACCCCTATAGTCCGGCCCAGCAACTGATCAATGGTCTCCACCCAAAGTATCTGGCGGTCAAAGACGCGCCCAAAATTGCGCGCCACGGCCTGCGCAACCTCTTCGATTGGGACGTTACGCCGGAGTTCCTTCGCCATCGAGGTCACCGGCTTGGCACGGATGCCGCAGGGAATAATAAGGTTGAAGTAGTCGAGATCGGTGTTGACGTTGAGCGCGAAGCCATGGGACGTCACCGAGCGCGAAATGTGCACGCCGATGGCAGCGATTTTGCCTTCCTGACTCGCCGGATCGGCCTCCGCGTGAATATCCTGACTACCCGCCGAGGCCGCGGCATTGTCGCGAATCTCAATTTGCTGGTCTGTCCACACGCCGGTCAACCCCGGGACGCGCTTCGCAGGGATGCGAAAGTCGAGGCAAGTGCGAATCAGGAGTTCTTCCAGTCGTCGCACGTAGTCCACTGCGCCCAGATATTTGAGAGTGGAAGTGCCGCTTCGGTTGGGATAACCGCGCAAATCAAAAATCGGGTAGCCAACCAACTGCCCCGGCCCGTGAAACGTGACGTCGCCTCCGCGATCGCATTCGAATAGCTCGACTCCGCGGCGATCCAGTTCCTTTCGCGAGAGCAGAACATTTTCCTCACGGGCGTTACGCCCCAGAGTGATCACCGGCTTGTGTTCCAGCAGAAGCAACACATCGGGAATCTGATTATTTTTGCGGAGTTCGATCATTTGCTGCTGCAGCCGAAGGCCCTCAGCATAATCGAGAGTACCGAGTTGGATAACGGAGATCACGAAACGTCGCTAGCCGCAAATTAGCACCGATTACACGGATCAGAAGAAAGTCATTCCGATGAGATTGCCTCGTGGTCCCAAGCCTAATTTCAATCCGTGTTGATGCCTGCAATCCGTGGCGGACTCTTACATATTAATCGACAAGCCCTCCGTGCTCTCCACCGCATCGAGGATGCCTTCGGCGAGCGTCGGATGAGCGTGGATGGTGTACATCAGGTCGTCCACCGTGGCCTCCAGTTCCATGGCAGCGACCGCTTCGGCGATGAGTTCTGTGGCGTTCGGCCCGATGATGTGCACGCCGAGGATCTCGCGATATTTGATGTCTGCGATCACTTTGATGAAGCCTTCGTGAGCCCCAACAATGCTGGCGCGTGAGTTGGCGGTGAAGGGAAACTTTCCCACCATGATCTCAATCCCCTTTTCGCGTGCTTTTGCCTCGGTCAAGCCCACGCTGGCGATTTCGGGGTGGCAATACGTGCAATTAGGAATGGTCAGCGGGTTCAGCGGCTTCGCAGGTTTCCCGGCGATGTGAGCCACCGCAACCATGCCCTCCATGAAGCCGGTGTGCGCCAATTGCGGGAAGCCGGCTACAACATCGCCAGCGGCGTAGATGTTGGGTTCGTCGGTCTGCAACCACTGATTGACTTTGACGAATCCCCGGTCAAGCTGAATCTTGGTCTTCTCCAGCCCCACATTTTCCGTGTTTGGCTTACGCCCGACCGCGATCAGGACTTTCTCGGCTTCGACGCGCTGATTGGTGTCATCCACGGAAAACTCCACCGCCAGACCGTTCTTGGTGCGCTCCACTTTCTTCACCAGTGCGTTGACGTGAAACTCGATCTCACGCTTGCGATAAGCGCGCGCGAGTTCCTTAGAAACCTCCTCGTCCTCCACCGGCACCATGCGCGGCAACATTTCTAAAATCGTGACCTTGGTCCCGAATGAGTTGAAGATCGAGGCGAACTCAACTCCCACCGCCCCCGATCCCACAACAATCAGAGACTTCGGAATTGCCCCCAGCGACAGAATTTCGATGTTGGTGAGGATGCGCTCATCCGCTTTCACTCCCGGCAACAGACGCGCTTCCGAGCCAGTGGCCAAGATAACGTTGCGCGCTTGCAGTTGTTTGCTCTTGCCGTCATCGCCTGTGAGTTCGACCGTCACCACGCCATTCTTAGCCGGACCTGTGAGCTTGCCGAAGCCGCGAATGGTCTCAACCTTATTCTTGCGCATCAGGAACTCGAGCCCCTTAGTGTGCTTGGTGACAATCTTATTCTTGCGATCCTGGATTGCGCCCCAGTTGAGTTTGGGCATCGCGAGGTCGTCGAAGCCGAACTCCTTGGCGTCCTTCAAATGGTCATAGAGCTCGGCATTGAACAGCAGAGCCTTAGTCGGAATGCAGCCGACGTGCAGGCAGGTGCCGCCCAGCTTGGCGTCCTTCTCGATGAGTGCGGTCTTCAAGCCAAACTGGCCGGCACGGATCGCGGCGGTGTATCCTGCCGGACCGCTGCCGATGATTAGAACGTCATAAGTCTGGTTGGGCAAAGTGCGTTCTCCCTGATGAGACTCTCGCGGGTAGTCCAAACGTTGGATTCTACGACAGGGGTTTGGGATTCGCGAGAAGCCGTGAAGTGCGATCAAGTGGCTTGGGGATAGTGCCAAATATAAACCGCAAGATCCTTCGACTCGGACGCGGAACTGTACGCCGCGTCCTCGCTCCGGATGACAATTATTAATTAGATTGTTCTCTGCTCAGGCGTTACCCAGCAGCCGTGCTGCGTCCTTGGCGAAGTAGGTGAGAATGATATTGGCGCCGGCGCGGCGGATGGAGAGCAGAGATTCCATCATCACCCTCTCGCGATCGATCCAGTTGTTGCGCGCGGCTGCTTCGATCATCGCGTATTCGCCCGAGACCTGATAGGCGGCCAGCGGCACCTGGAAGCGCTCGTAGGCTGCGTGAATCACATCGAGGTACGGCATCGCCGGCTTCACCATCACAATGTCAGCGCCTTCTTCCAGATCGAGTTCAATTTCATGCAGCGCCTCTCGCAGGTTGCCGGGATCCATCTGGTATGAGCGGCGATCTCCGAATTGCGGGGCCGAGTCTGCAGCCTCGCGGAAGGGGCCGTAAAATCCGGAAGCAAACTTGGCGGCGTAGGCGAGGATGGGAGTCTGATCAAGGCCCTCCGCATCGAGAGCGGTGCGAATCGCCTGCACCCGGCCATCCATCATGTCCGATGGAGCCACAATATCCATGCCCGCGCGGGCCAGCGACACTGCAGTCTTGGCCAGGATCGCGAGCGTTTCGTCGTTCACGATCTCGTATTCTTCTGTGGTAGCGGGGGTAGCAACGGCGGCGGCGCCCAGCGAGCGCGCAGCGGTGGAATTTGACTTACGCACGATTCCGCAGTGCCCATGCGACATGTACTCGCAGAGGCAGACATCGCCGATCAGCAACACGCTGGGCACTTCGCGTTTGATGGCGCGCGTAGCGCGCTGCACGATACCATCGTCGATCCACGCGCCTGTGGCTTTCTCGTCCTTCTTCTCCGGCAGGCCGAAGAGGATGATCGCGGTGATACCCAGCGACTTTGCTTCCCGCGCCTCTTTCACTGCTTCGTCCACCGACAGGTTGAAAACACCCGGCATGGAGCGGACTTCCTTGCGCACGCCCTCGCCCGGGCAGACGAAAAGGGGATACACAAAAGAATCCGGCGTTAGGCGAGTTTCGCGGACAAAGTTGCGCAGCGCCTCGGTGCGGCGCAGCCGGCGCAGGCGGGTGACAGGAAATTTCATGATAGCTAGATTCTACCCCCGGCGGGTGGACCGGGAGCCCTCAAATTGCGGCGTAGCCGATGGTGTGACCGAGGTCACTGACCGCGGGGCGGCAGCTCCGGGACTGCCCCGGGTTCCCCCGCTGACAACATCCGAGTTAAGCAAAGCGGTCTTTCTGAAGCCCACAAACATCGGTGTACGTGCTTTGTAGCTTCGGTATTGCTGACCGAAGCGCAGTTCCAACTCGCGCTCTTCGTAGAAACGGAGGAAAAAGATCTCGGCGGGCAGCAGGGCAACGACAACCCAAAACAGAAACAGACCAGACCGCAGCCACAGGCTCAGAGAAATAAAGAAACCTGTCAGTGTGACCACCATAGGATTGCGGGAATAGCGATAGGCCCAGTCCGTCGCCAGGCGATGACTCAATACAATTCCGAAAGGCGCTCCCAGACCGCGCCATGCCAGATTCAGGATGGTCCAGGCCACCGCCGCTCCAGTGATGGCCAACAGAATCTTTGCCGGAAGTTGTGGAAACAAGAAGGGCCAGTAGCGCCACTGCTGGGCCGTTTTCAGCGCAGCAATGATGGCCACGCCCATGGGGATCGCCACCCCATAATGGACGAGGGTTGTGCTGAGCTTCACGTCGGCCAGGGTTCGCTTCGGCTTGAGGAACAGACGCCCCGCAAGAGACACGAGAGGCACCAGCGTCAACGGCAGAAACATGGCCAGCAAGCAGGTGCTGGGACTCTTCAAGTTCAGCGACGCCCAACGCCAGGTCAGGAGAGCGATCGGGAAGCCGCCGATTGCGATCAGGCGATTTCTCCAGGCATGTTCCATCCAGGAAAGCTTCTCGCAGATGTACCTGAGCCCTCAAGGACGCGCATCACGCTGCCGTGCCCAACAGCCGTTTGGGCGCCGGGCGAATCGTTTTGATTTGCAGCCAGGCACGCGGCGCTGTGTCAAATGGCACAGACAGGCTGTGAGCTCATGCGGAATGCTTGTCACGATGGGAGACGAGTCCCTTTGCTCAAGCCTTCAGCCTCGTTGCTTCAATTCCTGCGCCGGCAACAGGTCTTTATTGTGATGGGAGTGGTGGTCTATGCCATGATCGTCACACTTCGTATTCCCGTCAGCCTGACCGGATGCCTGATATGTTCGCTGATCTGCGGCAATCTCACGACTTCATTATTGCAGTGGCTAACGGCGGCCTGTTCGCTCCAAAGACTCCCTCACAATTGGCTGGTTTTTACCGGATGTCTGGCTCTGGCTACTCCTATTACTGTAACCATATCTATCTGGGTTGTCGGAAAGATTCTGTTTCCGCCTGACGTTCTAACCTGGAAGAACGTGGGCCCCTGGTGGGAATTCTCTTGTGTCGCCACCATGGTTTTCGGCCTCATCTATTACGCCTACAACGAAAGCAGGCAGCGTCTGGAGCGGCGCAACCGTGAGCTTGCGCAGGCTCTCGACCAAGGCACGGCACGTCTGGAATTTCAGGATCAGGAGCTGCAAAGGGCCCGCGAGATACAGGAGTCGCTGCTGCCCCGCAACATCCCGCAAATCGATGGCTTCGAGATCGCCGGAACATGGCAACCCGCGCGCACCGTGGGCGGCGATTATTTCGACATTCTCAAGTTTGCCGATGACAAGCTCGGCTTCTGTATAGCGGATGTCGTGGGGAAAGGGGTATCGGCTGCGCTCCTCATGGCCAATATTCAAGCGGCAGTCCGTGCGTTTGCCTCGGAATCTGCGAGACCGGCGTGGCTATGTGCACGAATCAACAGCGTGCTCTGCGGCAACATCGCCGACGACAAGTTCGTCACTTTCTTCTACGGTTTGCTCGACGCCAGGAAGCGCACCCTCGTCTACGCAAACGCCGGGCATCTGCCTCCCATTCTCATGCGCGACTCCGGACCTCCGGTTCGACTCACCGAAGGCGGCATGGTGCTTGGAGTATCACCGAGCTCCAGCTACAAAGAAGCCGCACTTTGCCTGCATGCCGATGATCGGTTGTTGCTCTTCACCGACGGCATTACTGAAGCTGCCGATGCGAACCTGGAGGAGTACGGAGATCAGAGAATTCAGTCAGTGGCGGAAGACCACATCGCCGACACCGCTTCCGAGCTTATGGCCAGAGTGATGGCCGACGCGACCCAGTTCTGCCAAGGGCAGTTCGTTGACGATGCGACGATGATCGTTCTTGCGGCGGTCTCAGCGGGTCAGCGTCAGGAGGCCACCGAAATGGCAGCTCCTTCTACCGTGGCTCCATAGCTCAGATTGCAGTCGTCAGCATTTGACCCCGCATTAAGGTGCAGAATAGGATGCCAACGCGCGGGTATTCATCCATGGTCGGCGAAACCGTCTCTCATTACCGGATCCTGCAGCGAATCGGCGGTGGAGGTATGGGGGTGGTTTTTGAAGCCGAGGATCTCAATCTCGGCCGCCACGTGGCGCTGAAGTTTCTTCCGGACCAGCTGTCCTCCGATCCGCAGGCACTAGAGCGATTTCAGCGGGAAGCACGCTCCGCCTCGGCACTCAACCATCCCAACATCTGCACGATTTATGAAATCGGCCAAGACCATGGTCGGTCATTTATTGCGATGGAGCTACTCGAGGGTGTCACCCTCAAGCACAAGGTTGAAGGGCGGCCGCTGGAACTCGATGACCTGCTGACTCTCGCAATCCAAGTCGCAGACGCTCTGGATACAGCACACGCCAAGGGCATCATTCACCGCGACATCAAACCGGGGAACATCTTTGTCACCAGCCGCGGGCAGGCCAAGCTGCTGGATTTTGGTCTCGCGAAGAGAAAAGTTGCGCAAATGGCCACCACCGCGGGTGCCCCCTCGGATGCGACCCTGACCGGCAGCGTCAATGAAGAGCACCTCACCAGCCCGGGCAGCACCGTGGGCACGGTAGCCTACATGTCGCCTGAGCAGGCACGGGGAAAAGAACTGGACAACCGCACCGACTTGTTCTCCTTCGGCGCGGTCCTCTACGAGATGGCCACCGGCACCTTGCCGTTTCGGGGCGAGACTACTGCGGTCATTTTCGAGGCCATCCTGAATCGTCCGCCCATCGCTCCCGTTCGCCTGAATCCGGATTTGCCGCTGCATCTCGAAGACATCATTAATAAGGCGCTGGAGAAGGATCGGGAACTCCGCTACCAGACCGCAGCGGAAATGCGTGCCGACCTGAAGCGGGTGAAGCGGGATACGGATTCCGGGCGCACGGCAGTGGTTTCCGATAGCGCTCTACGAATGTCAGGATACGGTCCGGCAGCAGTCTCGGCGGCAACCACGCCTACGGCTGAGGTTCGGCCGTCCTCTGTTGCACCACCCACCAGCCCGACCTCCGTTGCTACGGCCGTCGCTCCTCCACGTCGCGGATGGAAGGGCCCCGCAGCTGCGCTGGCGGCTATGGTGGTAATCGCGGGTCTGGCCTATGTAGTCTTCCATTCTCGAAGTTCACGCGCTATTAGCGACAAGGATTGGATTCTGGTCACTGATTTCGTCAACACCACGGGGGAGCCGGTTTTTGATGGCACTTTGAAACAGGCACTCATGGTCGACCTCCAGCAGTCACCATTTCTGAATGTGGTGTCGGATCAGAAGATTCGCGAGACTTTGAAATTCATGGGCAAATCGCCGGATGAAAGAGTCACCAGCGATATCGGACGCGAGATCGGACAGCGCCTGGGCGTGAAGGCCATGCTCACTGGCACGGTTGCAAGTCTGGGGAACCAGTACCTGCTCACCCTGGAGGCCGTGAATCCCGCCAATGGTGACTCTCTGGCGCGCCAGCGTGCCCAGGCCAATAGTAAGGAAAAGGTTCTCTCTGCGCTCGATTCTGCTTCTGCCGACTTGCGCCAGGACCTGGGAGAATCGCTGGCCTCGATTCAGAAATTCAACAAGCCGCTGGAGATGGCGACCACCTCTTCCCTGGAGGCTCTAAAGGCATTCTCCCTTGCCGATGCCAAGCACAATTCAGGAGACGAGCTAGGAGCCATTCCGCTCTACCAACGTGCGATTGAGCTTGACCCGAATTTCGCCATGGCCTATGCGCGGCTGGGAGCCGTGGAGAGCAATCTGGGAGAAACCAATCAAGCCGCTGAGTATGAGCACAAGGCGTTTGAGCGCAAAGATCGTGCCAGCGAACGCGAAGCGCTCTACATCACTGCCCACTACTATGCGGACACCGGCCAGCTCGAGAAAGGCCTGCAGGCGTACGAACTTTTCAAGCAGACCTATCCGCACGACCCCGCGCCCTATGCCAATCTTTCCGGTATCTACTGGCGCCTGGGGCAATTTCAGAAAGCGCTCGACAATGCTACGGAGGCGATTCGTGTTGATCCCAATCTGATCTTCGGTTACGCGCAGGCGGCCTCCGCCTACATTGGCCTGAACCGTCTGGATGAAGCCAAAGCGATGGCCGACCAGGCACTGCAGAAATTCCCCAACGCCATTGGCGCACACAGTGTGCGTGCGCAGATTGCCCTGGCTCAAAATGACATGGCAACCTTTGATCGCGAGCAGCAAGCACTGCAGGCGAGTCCGGAGGGTCAGATCGAAGCCCTGGGCAATCAGATCATGCTGGACGTGCGGCATGGACGATTGCAGAACGCTAAGGGATCTACGCTCAAAGCAACTGAGGCGCTGAAGCGCATTGACCTGAAGGAATCGGCAGCCGGTTTCCTGTCCTTTCTTTCTGTCTATCAAGCCTTATATGGCGAGCGCGAAGGAGCCAGGGAGAACGCGGCTGCCTCGTTGGAGCTGGGACGCAATCCGGATATTTATTCGGCGGTGGGCGTCGCATATGCCATGGCCGGGGATGTTCCAAAGTCTCGGGCGGCAATTTCTGAACTTCAGCGCAGCCGGCCAGATGACACCATCGTTCAGGCGGTGACCATACCCACTATCCAGGCCTGGATCGAATTGGAGCAGAATAATCCCAACAAAGCTCTCGAACTGCTAAAGAGCGCCGAGCTTTTCGAGACCGAACTGCCGGCGCAATATACCCGCGCCTACGCTCTCCTGGCCGCCAAACGCGGACCCGATGCAGTGGCAGCCTTTCAGAAAGTAATTTCCCTGACCCGCCTGCGTCCGCTGGAGCCGGCCATCAGCTTTGCGCAACTAGGATTGGCGCGGGCCTACCTGCTTCAGGGAGACGCCGCGAAAGCCCGCATCGCTTACCAGGATGCAATGGCCACCTGGAAGGACGCCGACCCCGGTCTGGCTGCCATAGAGCAAGCAAAAAAAGAGTACGCCAGGCTGCAATAAGCGAAGTACGAAGTGTGATCGGCTGAAGTGTGAACAAGTAGCACTGCAAGATGGTGTCCGCAATGACTCGGAGTCACTTCAGACTTCACCCGATCAGACCTCTTACTTGTCCTACTTGAATTCCACCGTGACGAATCGGGCGTTCTGCTGGGCCTGGTTGGTGATCATAGCTGTCTCTGCAGGCCGCCAGGCAAGCCCGCCAACCTTCTGGCTAAGGTGGGCATCAGCGCGATCCGCGGCTCCATCTCGCAGATCCAGATCGGTAACCGCTACCAACAGATATGGCAGCATTTTCGTGGCGTGCAGCATGGCGCTGGGGCTCAACTGGACGTCGCGGATCCTCACTTCCTCGTTATCAAGCACGACCTCGCTTATCGCGCCATGTCCTAATTCGAGTCCGCGCTCAACCTTCTCTGCAGACATCACCCTCTTTGGTTTGCGCTTGACCTCAATCGCGAAAGTTCTGAAGGGAGTTTCAGCCAGATTCCTGGCAACGTGCTCAAAACCTCCCTTCACGAAGCCCGCCTCGCCATCTTGTAATTTCACGTGCACGGGTGGCTTGCCCAGCACATCATTTACAATTTCCGACGCTCCGAACGTTACATATACGTAGTCGCGGTCGTGGCGGTGCAGCATCGTTTGCGAGTGCGGCGGAAGCTGCACGGAGAATACTCGGGTGTACGCGTTCTCGAACACCACGTGATGGAGGGGCTCTTTATCAACGGGAATCCCCTGTGGCGATGGGGTTTGAGAGGCAGCGGTCGGTAAGATTCCAGCAATTGCTACCGCTAAGACAAAAGCCAGAGTGGCGCCTTTTATCATGTGCGGGATTTTATCCGGATACTCTGGGATGTGGTGCAATCAGGCTGCTATTCCGCGGCCAGTTCGGGCACTGAGGTCGCTGCAGTCGGCGGGGATCCCGGCATCTGAGAAATATCTCTCGCCTCCAGCACAGCCCCGAAACGACGCTCGCGGCGATGGAATTCTGCGACCGCCTTGGCCAACTCTGCCTTGCCAAATTCGGGCCAGAGTACGGAAGTAAAATAGAGCTCGGCGTAGGCGCACTCCCAGAGAAGAAAATCACTCAAGCGAAGCTCACCGCTGGTGCGGATCATCAGGTCAACGTCAGGCGAATCGAGCTCATCATTCATCGCTTGTCGCAGGCAGAGGCCAAAGGCCTGGCGCGACGTTTCGCCGGTTTCAATCATTTTTTGGGCTGCTTGCAGGATGGTATCGCGAGCGGAATAGTCAACGGCAACGCGGAGATGCAGCCTGCTGCCGCCGCGAGTCGCCTGCTCGGTAGCCTCGATCGTGCGCACCAGAGCTCGAGGCAGGCGGTCGCGCCGGCCGATCACGCTGAGACGCACACTCTCATGAATCAGGCGTGTAACCTCGTAGCGCAGATACCGGTGAAATAGCTTCATCAGGGCGGAGACTTCGGATTGCGGACGACTCCAATTGTCAGCGGAAAAAGCAAACAGTGTCAGAGTGCCAATACCGAGGCTGGGCGCGCTCTCAATTGTTCGCCGCACTGCCATGGCACCGGCTCGATGCCCCGCCACTCGCGGCAGTCCGCGGCGTTTCGCCCAGCGCCCATTGCCATCCATGATGATGGCCACATGCAACCCCTCACGTCGGCTTTCCCCGGACTGCAATTCCATTCTTCCTCCTGACTCAGTGGCTCCAAGGGAGCTATGCAAATCACTTTGCTGAGCAAAGCGCGCAATCAAAAAAAATCTTAGTGCTCGCGGGTGGTCCGGATCAACTCTTCCATGTGGTTCAAGTAACCCTCCAGCGCCCGTCTTCCGCTCGTGGTCAAGCGGTACTCGGTCTTTGGCATCCGGCCCTGAAAAAATTTCTCGCATTTCACGTAGTCGGCTTCCTCCAGCTTGCGAGCGTGCACGCTGAGGTTGCCATCAGTGGTGTGCAGCAATTTTTTGAGCTCGTTGAAGCTGAGCGAACTGTTCACCGCCAGCGCGCTGACAATGCCCAGCCGGATGCGTTCGTGAATCAGAGGATCGAGCTCCGGCCAGTGCTGCTCGTGCGCAGCACCATGCGGCCGCGAGTCTCGGCCTGCGGAATTCTCCCGGCGATGCGCACCCTTCGAAGCTGCCGATGATCTACCCACCGTGTCTCCTGGCAATCAGAATTCCGAATATGAGATGCAATCCTCCAAACGCTCCAATCATCCACCAGTTTGCCCATTCCGCGGGAGCCAGCAGCGCACCTGCTCCTGCCAACATGAAGCAGATCCCCATCACGGGAACAATACGGACGGAAAACGCACCGCCACTCATCACGCTGGTGCCGTAAAGCAGCAGCCAGGTGCCAGGAATCTGCGGCCGCGCGCCTGCCCGGTACAGAACTGCCGTCAGCAGAGCTCCTACCAACATCGGCGGCATGAAGCTGAGAGCAAACCTTCGCCCCGGCCCGGAGAAAAGAGGAACACCAGCTCCGCGGGCCTTGCGTCGCATCGTCCAAATGGCCAGCGTCAGGCCGATCACCGCCTCAATCAACCAGACCTGCATCCACTTCAGGAAGTCCGGCTGGAAGTGCGCAATGGCCCCCGCCGCCAGCGCACTCATGCCCATGCCTACCATCCCCCATCCGGGAACGGCGGTGAAACGGGCTGAGTTTTCCATGGTTCTGCGAATAAAACGCAGGTCCTCGGCGAGACTGCTGGAGGGCATAGCGTCCGGCGGCACTTGGCGCAGGCGGCAGCGGCGGGCACGAGGCATAAGGGGAGGAGAATACTACTAGTCCATTTTTTCGTCAAGTACTTTGTAGTACAAAGTCAGCGCACCTCATAGTCCCACCTTCGGGTCTGAGATGTTGGTTTTGCCAGTTAATCGATGGGCGGTTAAAAGCTATCCAGCTCTCTCAATGAACCGACGGAGTTAACGTCAGTTTTCCCAGGGGCTCTGGACGGCGCGGCTGAAGCCGCGCCTTTTCAAAACCGATTTATGAGATAGCTGCTGATTGCTGCCTGCCGACTTTCGCTATCGCCGCTGCCGCTTGGCTTCCTGCAGCAGATCGTTGAGGGCGGGATCGGTCTTGCCATCTTTGGCATTCCGCTGCAGCATCTCCAGCGCCCGCTGCAGCAGCGCCTGATTGGCCTGATATTGCCGGCTGTTTTCCAGGGCGATTGCCGCCAGGCTGGCGAGCGAAGTCACCAGTTCCTGCTGGCGTAACGAGTAAGGAACCACCTGGGCTGCGACCGCGGCCACCGAGTTCAGCTTCGCGTCAGCGCTGCGTTTGGCATTCATCAACTGCAACACGCCGATGATTTCGCCCTTGAGATTGCGCATGGGCACTGCCAGGATTGACTTCGTGCGGTATCCGCTGTCTTCATCCAGTTGGCGCTCGATCTTGTAGGGCACGCCTTCCGGCAGATGGTAGGCATCGTCGAGATCCACGCTGTCGCCGGTTCGTGCCACATAGCCGGCAATGGATTCTTCACTGACCTCCAGCACCGCTTCTTCGAAGGGAACGGTCACACTGTCATTCTGGGCGAGGTTCCAGCGCAAATTCCTGCGCGCGCCCTCTCGTTGCAAGCCCCCGGTGCGAGCCCGGTTGGTGGTGCGGTGTCCGGAGGGGCGCGTTTTTGATTCCTCCGGCGTCTCCTCTACCAAGTACAGCCACCCCGCGTCGCTGCGCGTGATCTCGCGCGACTTCTGCAGGATCATCGCCAACAGCTTCTCCGGATCATGTTCCGCCGCCAAAGACGCGCCGATCAGGTTCAGTTCGTTGATTTCGCGAGTAGCTCCGGCGAGTTTCTCATTCACGTCCCGGCGGGTCGCCAGCAGATGAATGTGATCGAGCGCATTGTCGATCATGCGATCGACCAGTGTCGGCGGCGTGTTCTGCGGGAGATAACCGTAAACTACGCCGTCCAGTCGCGGATCCTTGAAGCGAGTATCGGAAAGCGCGATTACGCGGATGTTGGGAGCGCGCAGCAGGGTTTCATGCTCGGCAATCGACTTCTCGGAAGACGTGATGACAATGGATTCCGACTCGCGGCCCTTCTCCAGGTCTTCGAATGTGAGCCGCAGATAATGTTGCATTCCAGTCAGCGCGCGGCGCGCGATTTCGTCACCGCGGAAAAACACTACCGCGGGAAGCCGGCGGAAACTGTGGGGCATGCCTGGTTTGACGAGTGGCGTCTTGGCGGCGGTGCTCATACGTCCGAGTCGTGCCGGCCCGGGGAGAGGCCGCGTGCGCGGGACTGATTACTATAGCCTACGAGGGCAGCCGAGACAACGCGGTGATCGGTGAACATCAAATGGATGGCGGCAGACCTGTAGGGCATTTGGGATCCGGAATAATTTTCGTGGCTGATCAGGAGAAATTCTAAGCACGGCACAACGTGCTCATGTGCTCGACTCCCCGGGTGCAATCTTGCCTCGCGGCCTGCGTAGCCAGCTCATCGAAAGATACGCTCCCACCCATGATCCCGCAGCTGCGAACACCACGTACGCCCAGTTGCGTGTGTAGCTGATAACCGCGAAAGCCGACAGCAGGTACCAAACGCTGCTCCAGGTGGCAGCAGGCACGCGTCGCTGCGACGATACTGCTGCATTGAACATGACGTAGACTGCATCCGTCGCAGCCGTGGACAAAAACACGCCAATTGCCAGCCGTGGATCGATATGCCACACAGTCTTCACCTCATTCTTCGCAAGAGTCGCAACAATGAATTCCGCAGAGAGAACGCAGACTCAGATCGTAGCGCAGCGATAGGGGTTGAAGAACTAGAAGGTCGGGCTCTCCCAGGTGCGGTTCGCCAGGATCTGGCGTACCTGCAACTCGTATGGCTGGCCTGGGGACCAGTTGCCCGAGTAGTGCGCGCCTACGCAGGTCCAGAACACGAAGCTCCATCCGTGCTGTGCCGCGATCTGATCCACTGTCTGGCCGTGGTAGAGCCAGTCGCCGCCGTCATAGAAGTCGCCGTCGTAGCACGAGCGGATATGCGCCCCGTACCAGTCAACGTTAAGAGCTGTTGATTGCGTGGTGTGCGGATAACCGCCGTGAATCAGCGCGCCCGAGCAGTCTTCATTTTTGATTTGCAGAAGGCCATAGGAGCCCTCGCCCACCGGGCCGCACACGTCACCGATGGTGCTCATGTGCCAGTACGACTCCTGCACCGCTGCGGCGCGGATGGTGTCCTCGTCGATGCCCCACTTGCAGGCGGCCCACTGGATGATCTCCGTCGTCGTGCCGGTGAAATTCCCGGTGACCTGATCGCGCTTGTCCCGCCAGTGGGTCCAATAGTTCTCGACTGACCAGTTGTGCGGCGGAGAAACCGCGGTGTGATTCGCCTGAAAGTTGTCCGGCCGGGATTCCCGTGAATTCGGGACGACGGCTGATGCGCAATAAGCATCCGAGCGCGGCAGATAAGTAGCGTGCGCGGGTTCGGTTGAGAAATAGCCATTTGACGGAGGCGGGTTCGAGCCGGGTGGGGTTGAACCCGAAGGTGGCGGAGCGACCTGGCCGCCGCAGTCGAGCAGCGTGACCAACAATGGCAGCGCGCACGAAGGCAAGAGCCATCGCCTTATAGCAGTAGTCAACTGCAGCAGCGTGCACTGAACAAATTCTGTGACTGGCATGAGCCCCAGTTGCGCTGGTGTAATCCGTCAGCCACCGCGCAAGTCTGGCCGAATAGCGTATTCCAACCAGCGGCCAAGACAAGGTTCCGGAAGGACAGGGCGGTTTTCCGCACGGACGAAGTTACTGGGAACGGCGAGGGCTAATGGAATCATAGTTGAGGACTACCTTCGATAGATGCTTTACGACCCGAAGTCCGGTGATTGCTGGTATTCTCTCCCGAAAGAACTCGGAGCTCACCACGGTACGACGCCTATTGCACTTCCTAATCGTTTTGTTCGTCGCGCTGTATGCCTCGTTGATTGTGTTGGCGTTCCTGTCGGACCGAATCATTTTCCAGCCGCACCCGTCTAGCTATCGTGATGGAAGCTTCCCCGAACGCCTGCAGGTAATCAAGCTTCGATCCAAAGAGCCTGCTGACGCGAGAATCATCTCCGCAATTTACCTACCCAATCCGGCTGCCCACTATACCCTCTTTCTCGCATGGCAATGCTGAGGACATTGGGGACGATTTGCCAATTCTGAATTTGTGCCGGGATGCGGGTTTCTCGGTGTTCGCCTACGACTATCAGGGCTACGGCACGAGCGAAGGAAGGCCATCAGAGAGGGCCATGTATGCGGATGTAACTGCGGCATACGAATACTTGACCGAACAACTGAAAACTCCACCACAACAGATCATCTCAATGGGCCGCTCGCTGGGTTGCGCAGCCGCGATTGACTTAGCTGCGCGACGCCCAGTTGCAGCGCTCGTAATCGAGTCGCCTTTCCTTAGCGCCTTTCGAGTTTTGACCCGAGTGCAACTACTTCCTTGGGACCGGTTCCGCAATGCGGACAAGATCCGCCAGATTCACGTCCCAGTGCTAGTGATTCATGGTCGAGCAGACCGCGTAGTACCTTTTTGGCAAGGACAGTCCCTATTCACACTTGCCAACGAACCTAAACATGCTCTTTGGCTCGATTCCGCCGGGCACAACGACGCTATGATCATAGCGCCCAAGAAGTACCTCGAGACCCTCCGAATCTTCGCTAATTCTTTGGCTAATTCCGCACGGCAGTGAATTCACTACGCTCTACTTGACCTTAGTGGACTTACCCTCCATCACTGTTGTCCAGGTGTTGCCGTCCTGCGACATGTCGTACTTGAAGCTGTACTCTTTGGCAGAGATTTCTTTGATGGTAAAGCGTCCTTTCATTGGCATGCTGGCGCTGGGTTCCGAGTTCCATACCCAGGTGTCGCCATTAACCGTGCCGGTCGAGCGTTCCTGCATTCCCAAATTGTCGATCGAGTAGTAGGTGTAAATCTTCTTGGCGGGGTCGTATCCCATCAGAGCCAGACTGTGCATGGTACCCATTCCCGGCATGGTCCCATCGGATTTCAGAGTGAGAAAAAAATCGCCGGGGAACATTTCATTCACGTCCGTGGTGCTGGCTTTGCCGCCGGGCCCCATAGGGCTGGGCTTCATATCGAGGTCACTTTTCCACGTGCCAGCAAAATATTGAAGCCGCTTGTGCTCGGGAGTGAGTTGGGGCATGGGTGGTCCCTGGGCGATGGACAAACCAGCAAAGACAAGAATCAGCAGAGAGGCAGTGGCGATTTTTGTCATGATTTTTCCTCGAAGAATGGATTCAGGTCGGAAAGAGAATTTAGCTCAAGACGATGAACTGCACAACCCGTAGGTCCTATCCCACAGTTTGCAACTCCGTTTCGGGCCAGATCGCTGAAAGTCGCTCATTTGCGCTGACGCACGCCTCTCTCGAGAATGCTGGTATGAACTGAACACACATCTCCGCGTGATTTCCATCACTGAAGCGAGCAAGCTCCGGGTGTAGCGTTCGTTCGACGGGACTCTCATGAACTATCGGGGAGGTGTCCCATGGCGGCCCCGCATCTGGCTCCTCTCATCTTCCTGCCAACGGTAAAGATCAAGAATATTTTGTTCGCCACCGATTTTTCGCCGTGCTCGGAGACGGCTCTGCGGATAGCTACTGCCGTGGCTCGCGTGCATGCCTCCAACCTGCTGGTGGCGCACGTCGTTCCGCCCGGACCGTTGCTGGGTACCTCGCTGGACCCGGTAACCTGGGATCACCAGAATCAGGCGGAGGAAGCCGAGGAGCGCATCAGGCAGATTGCCATTTCGCTTATCGACATTCCCCATCGCACCGAACTGAAGATGGGCAATCTCTGGCCGGTGATCTATTCCCTGATCGCCAAGTACGACATCGATCTGGTCATTGTGGGCACTCATGGACGCTCGGGCTTCAGCAAACTCTTCCTGGGTTCCAACGCGGAGGAGATCTATCGGCAGGCGCCCTGTCCGGTGATGACGGTTGGCCCAGAGGTCGACCCTGAACTGCTGGATCGCGGGCGCTTCAGCTCGATCCTTTTTGCCGGCGATTTCGCTGGCGGCTCCGAACATGCATTTCCTCTGGCCCTGGCACTGGCAGAGGAGAACCAGGCGCTCCTAACGATGCTGCACACCGTCGAAGAGGGAACCATGGCGGCGCTCTACCTGCATCAGCGCCTGGTCAGAGAATCGAAGTCACGATTGGAGAAGCTGATTCCTACCGATCACAAGCTGCAGCATCCGCCGGAGATCGTTATCCGCGTGGGATACGCGGCAGAAGAAATCGTAAACGTTGCCAGGTCGCGCGACTGCGACCTTATCGTGATGGGTGTGCACCCGGCCGGTCCGACGGCAGCCAAGGCATCGGCACACCTGCCCTGGACCATCGCCAACACAGTAATTCGTAATGGTCATTGCCCGGTGATAACCGTACGAGGTTAGCCACTAGGCCCATATATAGGCATCAGCCCGCGTGCATTGGTCGAATCGCGCCTTGAGGGCAGCCGTGCGAGCCGCTACCAAGCTAGGCTCCGGCATTTCGCCCTGAGCGTAAGCGCGATAAGCGCGGGCTCGGGAGCGCGGTACCGTGGAACTGCGGGCGCTTCGGAGGAGCGCGGCAGGCTACGGGATCGCGCTCCCTTTGTTCAAGTTGAGGCGGGCGTCCCCGCCGACGAAATTCAAGGCTGGCGGATCAGAGCTGTTGATGGACCGGATTCCCGATGCTGCTAGCATCACCGATAGCTCAAATGGATTTCTTGGATAAATGCCTTGCCGGGATCGGGATAGGGTGTTATAAAAATACAGCGGCCGAGGTAAGGCTGCCGCAGTGGTTGTAGGTTGGCTGAGTCGGAATTTTTGCAACCGAGCTCAGCCGATGTCATCGAATGGTTTAAGCCACTAAGCGAATCCCGCTCCGGCCACGGAGCGACTATTCGGGAACGAAGTTCTCGAAGGGTTAGGCGGTCCTGGTAATCGCAAACCTATAAAGAGTTCTTTAAAGCTGTAAATGGCCTCTTGCGGCTGTGGCGTCTTCGGTCGCCGCTGCCAGCCGCAGGAGCATCTTGTCGCGCTGCCTTTCAGGGCGGTGCTCCCCGGCTCCAGAACGGTGGAAAAGCTGTGAAAACTCTGTGAGGAACAGGGTTGGAGCGCGGGTTGACAGCACGCGTGGCGCACGATAAGGTCGGAAGGTTTCGAGGACAGGCGGAAAGCTGCTAGCTGACTGCTGCCTTCGACTGAACGTCCCGCTCAGGCGGATCGGCGATTCGGTCTTTGACAAATTGGGTTGAACGTGCCAGTCGCATTGTGATGGTGCTCGGGTTCAAGTTCGAGCGACTCACAGTATTTACCCGTAATCCTGTCTTCGGATGGGATTACCAATAAATCAGGTTTCAAACGAGAGTTTGATCCTGGCTCAGAATCAACGCTGGCGGCGTGCCTAACACATGCAAGTCGAACGAGAAAGCGGGGGCAACTCCGCGAGTAAAGTGGCGAACGGGTGAGTAACACGTGACTAACCTGCCCTCGAGTGGGGGATAACCTCGGGAAACCGGGGCTAATACCGCATAACATCTTTGGGTGAAATTCCCGGAGATCAAGTGCGCAAGCAGCTTGGGGAGGGGGTCGCGGCTGATTAGCTAGTTGGTGAGGTAATGGCTCACCAAGGCAATGATCAGTAGCCGGCCTGAGAGGGCGCACGGCCACACTGGAACTGAAACACGGTCCAGACTCCTACGGGAGGCAGCAGTGGGGAATTTTGCGCAATGGGGGAAACCCTGACGCAGCAACGCCGCGTGGAGGATGAAGTCCCTTGGGACGTAAACTCCTTTCGACCGGGACGA
>DASPRM010000011.1 GCA_035624455.1 Terriglobales bacterium | reverse complement strand
CAGGCGATCGAGATCGTTAACTTTCTTGCTGACCCGGAGCGCCTCCTTCTGGCCATCCGGGCCCTCGATCGTGACCCAATTCTGCTGAGCATCGACAGCCAATATCTAGCCGCTCAGCGTAGTAGTGTCAGCCTTACGATCCCCGGCCTTGCGCCATTAGGTGCGACACTTACCATCCCGGCCCTGGCCGCTGCCTGGCCTTCTCTTAACTCGCCACCGATGACGGCAAGCTTCTGTGCAGGTTCCCTGCAGATGATCCCCAACCGCGACGGTTCTAGTCCTTCGCGCTAGGGATACTCTTTAAACATCTTCTCTATGGCCTTTTCTATGATCTCCAATGATTTTTCCTGCTGCTCCGGAGCTAGCTTCGCCTTGGCGGTTCCGCGCCATTTCAGCTGCTTGGCCCGCCGATCTACGATGTCTACCACCAGTGTTCCCTTGTCGACATAAACAGACGTGCTATTTCCAGGCCGAGGAGTCCCATTCGCCCAATTGATGGGTCCATCCAGGTTGGGCATTGCGTAAACATCGACGTCATACGAGACATTCATGCTTTCACTCAGCGAGCCGTAACTGTTCACCAGCAAATCCCCGCCACTGTCTATTTTCTTCAAACCCTTGGCAGCCAGTTGGTTGTCAATGGCCCCGATGATGTCCAGCTTGACAAAGGGGTGGCCTGATGCTCCTTGTGTCATCCAGGAATACGTCTTGTATTGCGTAAAGTCGGCCGTCTTGTCGTACTCTACCTTTACCTTCTGTGCGTGCAGAGCCGAGCACCAGAGCAGGAAAAGCAGAGCCGAACTTGCAGGGAGCAGTCTTGGTCTCATACTAGCCTCGATTGTGGTTACGGTTACCCGGAGGAGTCGCTCTTGTGATTCCCACGGCTGCAAGGCCAATACTGCTACTGTATCGACTGCGAAACGTATGTGCACGCCTCATGGGTCGCGGGAACCAGGTTGGTCGTGACGTCCGATGGGCTAACCTTGGAAGCGCCTGCCACAAGCGACGTCGACGAAATCCTGGCCTTCATGATCCGTCAGGAACAGGATCTTGGCTCGGAGATTGGCGGAACCGCAACTGGCGAACTGCCTGCAGCCCGCCAAGCATAGATGTTCACTCAGCAGCACGTCAGGATCAGACGCTGCACCACCGCTACTCCATCCCGTCCGTTATTCACGGCACCGACGATGTCAGCGTTCTCGCCGGAGCGAGAGATTATCGCATGTTTGATTGCATATTGCACGAATTCGGCTACGCTGCCAGCTCTTCGTGAATCCGGTAGTTGTGCAAACGGGTGCTTCTGAAACGGATCTGTAGGATGTAGACGATTTCTTTCATTGACCGGTTAGTTTCCGGCAAAATGCCGGCCTACTGCTCCGAACCATACCATTTAAGCTTCGAATGTCATCCGCGAAAAACGAAGACGCTGTTGTTCTACGACAAGCGAATCAGAGTGTACGGGGCAGTTCTGCAATTCCCCTGCTTAGTCGGTCGCCCGTGTGGGTGAGTAGCATCACGGCGAAGATTTCCTTGACGTGGATCAATTGCATCATGCTATGAGCCCAGGTCGGTCATCTCTGACGGATCGAATTCTCCGCAGCCGAAAGACGGACCGCGAATGGTCGCTCAATCCCACTGGTCGGTCGAGGTTCTGCCATCGTCGAAGGTCGCCGCTACCGATCAGACCGGCGTGAATGCCAGGCCAGGACCGAAGTCCACAGTCATTACTGCAGCCGCGGTTGTTCTGCTGGCCATGGTGGCGTTGCTTGCGGGTGGGGCCGCCCGCTGCGAATCGGTCACCGTTGACGAAGTCCCCCATGCGGGCGCAGGCGTCAGCTATCTGCAGAAACTCGATCTGAGAATGAATAGAGGAGCATGCACCGCCGGCCAAACTCCTGACGGCGATTCCACTGGTGCTGCGTGGAGTGAAGGCTGACTATTCGAATCCTTTTCTATGTTCTTGGTCACTCTGTTGCCGTCGTCGATCGTAAGCTGTTGATTTCATGAGCGTTCATGGATTCTCCTTCCCGCCCAGTAGAGATTTGTTCATCCGCTTCGGGTCATTAGCGATCCACTTTGAACCTGGTATACACCTCCTCACATTGAAGCGGAACCCGCACGTCCGTCATCTATGACAGCCTGGGTCTTGTGCTGGTGTTTGATGACTGGCGAGGCGCTTAGAGCAATTTGATGGCTTGGGGTGTCGTTTCAATTACGCAACCTGCAAGAAGCGGAGCAGTGAGACAACTTTCTTTTTGGCTCTATGGCAGGCCGCGCTGAATCTCTTCCGGACTCGCAATCAATGGGCGCCGCGCGTGCGGCCTGGCGGCCTAGCTTCAACCCTTGGCTGATTGCAGTCGTCGTCGCTGTGGCGGCATTTATGGAGGTGCTCGACACCAGCATCGCCAACGTCGCTCTTCCCTACATCGCCGGCAGTCTTGGGGCGACCAACGATCAGAGCACCTGGGTGCTCACTTCTTATCTTGTCTCTAACGCTATCGTGTTGCCTATCAGCGGTTGGTTTGCCGGCGTACTCGGCCGCAAGCGGTTCTTCATGACCTGTCTGGTGATATTCACGGTTAGTTCGCTGTTGTGCGGGATCGCCCCGAGTCTTGGAGGAATCATCCTCTTTCGGGTTCTCCAAGGAGCTGGCGGCGGCGGGCTCCAGCCTATGGCGCAAGCCATCCTGGCAGACGTATTCCCCCCTGAGCAGCGTGGCCTGGCCTTTGCGCTGTATGGCGTCACCGTCATCGTCGCGCCCACCGTCGGGCCGACTCTGGGCGGTTGGATCACAGATAGTTACACTTGGCGTTGGATTTTCTTTATTAACGTGCCCGTCGGCATCCTGGCGCTGCTGTTGGTCTTCCGCCTGATTGAAGATCCACCCTGGGCCGAACCCGTTCGCGGTGCAGCCGCGAGTATCGATTACGTCGGGATCTCCCTCCTCGTCCTCGGGGTGAGTGCGTTGCAGATCATGCTCGACAAGGGGCAGGAGGATGATTGGTTTGGTTCGCATTTCATCCTGACCCTTGCTGTCCTGGCTGCCGTCGGGCTTGTGTCCTTCGCGATTTGGGAGTGGTTTTACAAGACCCCCATCGTGGAGGTGCGCCTTTTCCGCAATCTTAACTTCCTGGGCGCTAACGGAATGATGTTTGTCCTGGGCTTGATGCTCTTCTCCAGCCTGGTGATGATGCCGCTGTTCCTTCAGACTCTCATGGGGTACACGGCAGAGTCCGCGGGTTTGGTCTTATCGGGCGGCGGTATCCTGCTGCTGTTTCTGATGCCCTTGGTTGGGGTGCTCTCCTCCAAGGTACAAGCCCGCTACCTGGTTGCGTTCGGCTGGCTAACGCTCGCCCTGGGCATGTATGTTTCCACGCGGGAACTTGACTTGCAAATTAGCTTTCGAAGCGCCAGCCTGCTGCGCCTGGTGCAGGTCTTTGGCCTGGGTTTTCTGTTCGTTCCCATCAATTTGTCCTCCTATATCGGAATGCCCGCGGAAAAGAGCAATAGCGTCGCCGGCCTAATCAACTTCATGCGCAACATCGGCAGCAGTGTCGGGACCTCCATGGTCACTACGCTTATTGCGCGCCGTGCTCAGTTCCATCAAGTGCGTTTGGCCGGGGACATCACGCCGGCACAGCTTCCTTTTCTCCAGGCGATTGCGGCCATCTCCAGGCATTTCGTTGCTTCGGGCATGGATGCGCAGTCGGCCGTGAAAACAGCGTATGCCCTGTTATATCGAACTGTCATCCTGCAAGCGACGACTTTGGCCTACATCGACGTCTTTCGGGTGCTGACTGTAGGAGCGGCGATAATGTTTGTGCTTTCCTTCGCCTTGAGGAAAAATGATCCTGGGGGAAGACGGGTTGTGCTGGAATAACGCCCAGATGGGCGATGGGCGCCGCCATCCGAGAGCGCATTCACATGTCGATGATCCGAGTAATTACCGTCGAGCGCGAATATGGGAGTGGCGGGGCAGAGATCGCCAGGCGAGTCGCGGACCGCCGTGGCTGGAAGCTGTGGGACCAGCTGTTGACCAGTGAAATTGCCCGGCTCCTGGAGTGCGATTGCGGGGTGGTAGAGGAACACGAAGAAAAGAGGGATCCTTTGTTCTACCGCCTTTTAAAAGCTTTTATGCGAGGCAGCCACGAAGGGAGCCTGAATGAGCCGCGGTTAAAGATCGCCGACACGGATTGCATCCGGGAGGTTGCTGAGCGGGTGGTGAAAGCAGCAGCCGAGGGCGGAAACTCGGTCATCGTGGGACGCGGTTCTGCCTACTATCTGCAGAATCGTCCCGACACGTTTCACGTATTTGTATACGCTCCTTTTGAGGAAAAGGTCCGGCGGTTGCGGGCAGGGGGGAAGAGCGAAGGCGAAGCCGTCGAGCTTGCCCAGACCGT
>DASPRM010000010.1 GCA_035624455.1 Terriglobales bacterium | reverse complement strand
AAGCGTTTTTCAAGACGCGCCTCGTCGGCTTTCGGCCTTCCTGAGACGAAACCGATCCGCCCGCCGCGATGGCTTGACCCAAAATTAATTAATTAGATACAGGATCTCGGTGCCGGGTCGAGTCCGGTCTCGGGCGTGGTTTCAGGGCAGAGCAGCGGAATCTCACAACCGAAGCCCCATGGGTGATCCCCTCGAGTTGGTTGGACGTTCCTGGGAAAGGAGAGCCGCTCGCCTGGAAACAATGGGAGAGTTTGCCTTCAACGGCGGAGATTTGTCGCAGCTTCCTCGAAATACCCGGCTGGGACTATATTAGGCTTTCGTAAAACGAAATAATGATTATAGAAAGCCGTACCGTTTGAAGGTCATTAACATTGCGCGCATTTATCCGCATCTTGGTTCTGGAGCAAGACTATGGAAAGTACTCAATTCGATCTAACGTCGCTAACTGCTGATATCGTGTCGGCGTATGTAGCGCATAACGCGCTTACCGGTGAGAAGATTCCCGAGCTTATCAGCTCCGTCTATGGCGCTTTGAGCAGAGCCTCTCGCCAGGCCGTCGAACCGGAACCAGTGGAATTGAAGCCCGCCGTAGCGATCAAGAAATCGGTGACGCCCGAGTACATCATTTGCCTTGAAGACGGCCAGAAGTTCAAATCCCTCAAGCGGCACTTGAAGACCCACTACGATATGTCTCCGGAAGAGTACCGGGAGAAGTGGGGACTGCCGCGCGATTATCCGATGGTTGCTCCGAGCTACGCCGCTGCGCGCTCTGATCTGGCCAAGAACATGGGACTGGGTAGACGTGGTGGCGCAGTAGTGGCTGCTGAACCTGAGGCGCCTACGCCGGTCGCTGTGGAAAAGCCGAAGGGGCGTGGCAAGCAAACCAGGATAGCAAGCAACGGGTCGCCGAAGTAGACCTGCCCTCAGTCACAAGACCTCGTAGACGGCCGGTGCACGTGCAGAGCCACTGCGCACGGTTCTGATGAGCTGTTTCTTTTCGAGCGATTGCAGCACCGAATGGAGCGATCCGAGCGGTATCTGTGCCGTTCGTGCGAGATCGGCGGCTTTCGCGGCAACCTGCTTATGCTCATCCATCTTTGCGCGAAGCGTTTCCATCACGGCGCTTTGGCGAGGACTGATTTCCGCTTTTGCCGTTGTTAGCTCAGCGCGTCGTTGTGCCGGTTCGGCTTGCGGCTCAGCAGATCGGCTGTTTTCTCTGTCGGCGTAGTCTCGGGCGAGAGCGGCATCGTAGAAAATTGCGATCACTTCAAGGAGTTGGGGCTTGCGTGGATCCTGCTTCACGACGGCGACAGAACCGTCTTCGAACGTGACGATACTCATACGTAGTTCCTTTTTTGCGAGCGAACGCCATCCAGCGGGTCTAATAATGAATATAACTCAGTCAACGGAATTCCCTCAAATGTCAATATGGCGAACTACACCGGCAGGGTGATTCAAAGAACCGCGGGCAATGCGGGGTGACAAAGCGGGCAAATCAGATTCTGTAGGGGAGCCACGAAGATAGGGGGTGGCTTCATGGCGATATCTCTATGGGATGTTCTTGGCTCGATCATGGACAGGCGGGGCCGCAAGGGGCGGCAGTTTCCGCTACAAGCGATTCTTGCCATTGCGGTTGCGGCGATGCTGGCCGGGGCCAACGATCTGCGGGCTATTTTCCGCTGGGGGCGGCGGCTGAAACCGGAGGCGCTTGCGCTGTTTGGTATTGAGCGCGCGCCGTGTCACGCCACCTATCACTATGTTTTTCAATCGCTTGACGGTGATGATCTGGCCAAGTCCCTTGGCAGGTTCGCGCGTGGCGATAGCGCCCCTGGGCATATCGCCATCGACGGCAAGACACTCAAAGGCAGCCGGAGGCTCGATGCAAAAGCGCTGCACGTTTTGTCCGCCTTTGCCACCAGTCTATCCGCGGTCATTGGCGATATCGTGGTGGAACCCGGCCAGAATGAAATCACGGCCGCACTCAAATTCCTGAAGGAATTGCCCCTTGAAGGTGCTGTTATTACCGGTGACGCGATATTCTGCCAGCGGGAAATCTGCAAGGCCATTGACGATGGCAGAGGCGATTACCTGTTCGTGGTGAAAGACAATCAGCCGGAACTGAAGGCTGCCATCGCCGAAAGCTTCGGCGCCCTTTCCCCCTGCGGGTCCCGCCGTTCCGCCACCTGATTTGAAGACGGCGGAAACGGTTGAGAAGGAGCATGGCCGCCTTGAGATACGCAAAATCGCGGTCAGCGCCGAAGTGGTTCCTCACCTTGAATGGCCTGCCGCCTCCCAGGTTGCGCGCATCGAACGCACCCGCGAAATTGACGGAAAAATCAGCAAGGAAACAGCCTATATCGTCACCAGCCTGACCGCAGCCGAGGCCAGCCCAGAGCGCTTGCTGGAACTGACGCGCACTCATTGGGCCATAGAAAACCGGTTGCACTACGTGCGCGATGTCTCGTTCAACGAAGACCGCTGCCGTGTGCGCTCGGGAGCACGCGCGCTCGCAGCCATCCGCAACTTGGTGCTGCATCTCATCCGTTCCGCCGGGATGCCCGTGCCGGAGGCCCGCGAAAACTTCCGCGAAGATCGCAATCAGGTCATCGCTCTCGTCACCGGCAGGATTCTTTGAATGGCCCTGAATCGCCGGCTCTTTGGACGCGGCCGAAGGCGGTGCGTGACACTCAAGGTGCACGAACCTGCGTCCGTTTGACACAAAGCGTGCTTGACCAATGTCAAGGGCTGCCGGTCCACCAGGCGCCTACTAATTAGGCAGCGGTTCCTCGAACCTGCAACGGAGGATAAAGCGCCATGGCCGTCAAGTCCCGC
>DASPRM010000009.1 GCA_035624455.1 Terriglobales bacterium | reverse complement strand
CCGGCACTATTATCCTTGCGGTCTCAAGCCGACCTCGGATCAAATCGCTTCCCTTCGATTACAGCCCCACGAAACGCTGCCCGAGTGGAATTACACTATCAAGCCGCAACTGTAAACTTGTTCTTGCGTGATCCCTTAGTGAGAATCCGTAGGCGAGACATGGCGGCGATACGTATGGGGCGGATTCATCAAAGCCCTACTGCGCCGCGGTCGCGGCTATCGCGATATCAACTATCTGCTGCTGCTTCTTTTCCGAGCAGAAGTTGATGTCGGTCGGACCTTTGAACAAAAGCTGTTTTGGTCGAAAGGCCGAAGGTACAATGTCTGTGATGATGCGGATGATCTTGGACATCCTTGCGCAAATCTTCCGCACTTTGTGGGCCCACAAGCTGCGCTCCTTCCTCACCATGTTCGGCGTGGCCTGGGGTGTGGGATCGTTGCTGCTCCTCGTCGGTCTGGGTGAGGGTTTCCGTTCGGGAAACAAGCGTGGGCTGGCCGAATTCGGGGAAGACATCATGTTTATCTTCCCCGGTCGCGCGCCCGTAGTCGCGGGCAGCATGAACTCCGCGCGCAGCTATCTGCTTACCAACCAGGACTACGGGGATATCCGGAAGGAGGCACCCCACGTCCGCAATGCTTCCCCCGTCCTTGCTCGGGATGACATACGTGCGGTTAGCGAATTCGCCAGCGCTAACGGGCAAATTCTTGGAGTGGAGCCGCAGTACGGTGAAATCCGCTATCTTCCTCTCAAGCAGGGACGCTGGCTCAATGACTTGGACGAAGCCCAGAGACGCAACGTCATCGTCCTCGGTGACGAATTGACCCGGAACCTGTTCTCCGGACGACCTGCGGTTGGGGCCGCTATGCTGCTCAATGACGTCAGGTTCGAAGTCATCGGTACCGTGAAACGTATCGGCCGTGGTGACGAGAACCTAACCAACATGCGCGGGTACATTCCCTTCCAAGTTATGGCGACCTACTTTCCGCTTAAAGGCGAGAACCACCAAAACTCCATCTCGCTGATCAACTATCAGCCTCGTGTGCCCGCGGAGCACTTGCTGGCGCGAGAAGAGGTGCGCAAGATCATCGCCCGTAATCACGGTTTCGACTACCGTGATGAAGATGCATTTGAAAACCTGGATACCGTTGAGCAGGCCGAGGCGATGGGCAGGATTTTTGATGCCATGAACCTGTTCCTGGGCACGGTGGGACTGGTGACTCTGGCCCTGGGAGCGATCGGCGTCATCAACATTATGCTGGTGGCAGTCAGTGAGCGCACCCGCGAGATCGGATTGCGCAAAGCCCTGGGGGCTACCAACAGAAGCATTCTGATCCAGTTTTTCTTGGAAGGCATTCTTCTTACGCTGTTTAGTGGAATGATCGGTATGGGGCTAGCCAGCGCCGTGATGGCGTTGCTCGGCCGGCAGCAAGGGCCCGCCAACTTTGATCCTCCCAGACTGGTTCCCGGGTCAGCGATTCTGGCAATTGTCAGCTTGACGCTGGCGGGCGTGGCCGCTGGACTCTATCCCGCGCGCAAGGCCGCCCTGCTGCAGCCGGTGGAAGCACTCAGACAGGAGTAAACGGGGTCCAAGACGATGTTCCGTGATTTGCTGCACGAAGCCTACAGGGCTATGAAGTACAACCGTCGCCGCACTACTCTCACCATGCTGGGCATGGCATGGGGTATCGCCACGGTTGTGCTGCTACTTGCCTACGGTAACGGCTTTGGCCGAGCCTGTGCCAACATCTTCGCCGAGTTCGGCACCAAGCTGATGATCATGGCTCCTGGTCGTACCTCGATGCAGGCTGGCGGCCAGAAGGCCGGTGTGCCCATACGCTTTACTCTTGAGGACGTGGACACGCTCACCACCAATATTCCCCAAATCGCTCAGATCACTCCAGAAGCTGACAAGCAGGCCAACATCCAATACGAGACAAGAAGTTTCACCTTCAACGTGACCGGCAACTATCCCAACGTCATTTCCCTGCGCGCGCTCAAGCTGGCGCTGGGCCGCTTCTACAACGAACAAGATGAAATGCAGCACGCCCGCGTCGCCGTCATTTGCTCCGAAGCCAAAGAAAAGCTTTTCTCTGGACGAAACGCTTTGGGCGAACGGATCCGCATCGATGGCCTCAGCTTCCAGGTCATCGGGATCCTGGGCCCCAAAATGCAGGCCGGCGATGACAATGTTAACCGCGTGATCTACATCCCGTTCACCACCATGAGCGATATTAAGAATACACACTACCTCGACTCCATATGGTTCAACTATGAGACCCCGGCGTACGAAAGTCTGGAACACTCCGTGCGCGCCGTGATGGCTGTAGAACACAAGTTCAACCCGACCGACCGCCGCGCCCTGAACGTGTTTAACCTTATGGAACAGGTCCACCAGTTCGAACTCATCACCCTCGGGCTGAAGATTTTGTTGGGTTTCATCGGTACGCTGACGTTGGCCATCGGCGGGGTTGGCCTCATGAATATCATGCTGGTCTCGGTGACGCAGCGAACCCGTGAGATTGGCGTGGAAAAGGCGTTGGGCGCGCGCAGGAGTCATATCCTGCTTCAGTTCCTGGCCGAATCTCTAACCATCACTTTCATCGGCGGGGCGCTGGGAGTCATCCTGGCTTACGCCGTCGCGCTCTTTGTCGGAAGGCTCACCCTATACAGTGCTATGGCGAAGAACGCGGAAGCTGGCGATGTTCGCTTGATCATTGCTCCGAGCACTCTTCTTATGGCCACGCTTATCCTCAGTGCGGTAGGGCTGGTGAGCGGCATGGTGCCTGCTGTCCGTGCCTCGCGTCTGGATCCCATTGAGGCTTTGCGGTACGAGTAGTTGCAACGGCCAACACTGTCGTTCCAATTGGCTTTGCTCCTTCAGCGCCTGCTCGCGCGATGGCATTCTTGAAG
>DASPRM010000008.1 GCA_035624455.1 Terriglobales bacterium | reverse complement strand
GTTGAGGGCGGCGCGCAGACTTTGCCCAGCAGGGGAACTAGGCCACTCAAGCCAAAAGAGGGCTTGAGTGGGCACCCGCCCGACACGGTGGAAAAGGGAAGAGCCCAGGTCTCGAAAAGCGCGAGACCTGGGGCACCCGGCAGTCTCCGCAATGGTTTGCGCCATCGGAAGATGATCATTGATGGATGTGCAACTATTGAATATGTTTAATCACACTGTAGGTTTTGCAACCGGGGTCGCATGCATATGGCTGTCGGCGTGGGCAATTCGTAAGAAATAGGAGTGGACTATCCTCTCGATTTGGCAGCGCACGCTGTTCGTTGGGCGATTGTCGCACTCGGTTTCTGGATATCTCACGTTCCAGGAGCCCAGCTTGGGTACGTTCGAGTTGGGGGTTACATTCTGGGTTTGGCTTTTCTGTGCTGGCCAAATTTTGCATACCATCTGACTAACTTGTTCAGGTCAGAGAAGACGCCACAAAACAGTTCATGACGCCCGACCCGGCAGGCATGGCCGCCGGGTGCCCCATCCTGAGCGTAGCGAAGGTGGGATCGAAGCACATAGCCGATCCTGAAATCCCTACATCTTAAGATTCGTTTCCAGAAAGGCCAGCGTCTTTTTCCGCGCGGCTGCATCATCCGCGCGTATCCACAGGTGGTGTCGTCAGGATTTTCGAAGGCCATACGAGCGTAGTTGATCACCACGGCTTTGCGATTCAGCTACAATCAAACATTTGCGCCTGACGATGGCCGGGGAAATCAAGTTCGGAACCGATGGCTGGCGAGCGGTCATTGCTGACGACTACACGTTCGAAAATGTGCGCCGCGTGGCGGGCGCCATCGCGGCTTACGTTCTGAAGAAAGAAGATCCCAGCCGCGGGCTAATCATTGGCTACGACACCCGCTTCATGTCCGATCGCTTCGCCAGGGCAGCCGCCGAGACGATCGCTGCTGCCGGAATCCCGGTGAAGCTGGCGGACGATTACACTCCCACTCCCGCCATTTCTTATTGCGTAAAACACTGGAACGCCGCCGGCGGCGTGGCCATTACTTCCAGTCACAATCCCTACAACTGGAATGGGGTGAAGTTCAAAGAGAAGTTTGGCGGGTCGGCGCGCCCGGATGTCATTAAACAGATCGAGGCGGAGGTGCGGGCCGGCGCCATGCCGAAAGGCACACCCGCTAAGATCGAAGTAGTGGATCTGAAGGCGCCCTACATCCCCGCCATTTCGCGATTTGCCGATCTCGACAAGATTGCCAAAGCCAAGTTTCGCCTGGCCATCGACTATATGTACGGCGCGGGACGCGGCATCGTAGGAGGAATTCTGAAGAGCCGCGGAGTGGACGTGGTCGAGATCCGCGGCGAAGTTAATCCGCTGTTTCCCGGGATCAACCCCGAGCCTATCGAGCCGCACGTCAAGATGCTGCAGGAAACCGTGGTGCGAGAGGGCTGCCATGCCGGCCTGGCGACCGATGGCGACGCCGACCGCATCGGCGCCGTTGCTGAAGATGGCACCTTCGTGGACGCGCACAAGTGTTATGCCATCCTGCTTTCCTGGCTGCTGAAGTATAAGAAATGGTCGGGAGCGGTGACTCGCGCTTTTAACACAACCCGCATGCTCGACCGCATCGCGGCGCAGTATGGCCGCGAGTTAATTGAGCACGGGATCGGGTTCAAGTACGTAACTGACGTGGTGCTGTCCGGCAAAGAAGTGCTGATCGGCGGCGAAGAATCGGGGGGCATCGGTATTCCACGCCATTTGCCGGAGCGCGATGGCATGCTCAATTCGCTGCTGCTGGCCAACGTGATGGCTGATGAAGGCAAGCCTCTGGGTCAAATCGTGGCGGAGCTGCAGCACCAGTTCGGGCCGCACTTCTATGGCCGGCGGGACCTGCACATCCCTGACGAGATCAAGTACGCTGCCATCAGCCGGGCGGATTCCGGCAACATCAAGAGATTTGGAAAGTATGCGGTAGACCGCAAAGAAAACCTGGACGGTGTGAAACTGTTTCTTGCCGCCCCAAAAAATGGAAACGGCGCAGAAGCCTGGATCCTGATGCGTGCCTCCGGAACCGAGCCTCTCATGCGCATTTATTGCGAGGCGGCGTCGCCGCAATTGGTGGAGGAGATCCTGGCTACGGCTGAGGCGTTCGTGCACGAGAAGGCAGCTTGAACAAAACCGGGCGGAATCGCCGGTCTGAGTGACTACCGCATGACCATGATCGCGGCCAGCAGTACTAAGCAGGATTCCCCGGAAGCCCGGCAATACAACCGCATTCATCGGCGGCTCCAGATCCTGGACTTGGTGCTGAGCCTGGCGGTACTGCTCGCATTGTTGATCACAGGCTGGAGCGGCACCCTCCGCGACTGGGCCTACCGCGGCGCCTTTCAGAGCTATCCCCTGGCGGTGTTCCTGTTTGTGATCATGCTGGCGGTGCTGAGCAAGCTGCTGGGCTTTCCTCTGGACTTCTATTCGTTCCGCCTTGAGCACCGCTACAACTTGTCGAATCAGCGGCTGCGTTCCTGGCTGTGGGATCAGGCCAAATCGTGGCTGGTGGGATTGGTGATTGCCACGGTTCTAGTGGAACTCATCTACTGGACGATACGCAGCTGGCCGGAGTACTGGTGGCTGGTGGCCTGGGCGGTTTTCATCGTGCTCAGCATATTGTTCGCGCAGATTGCTCCCGTGTTGCTGTTTCCTTTGTTCTACAAATTCCAGCCGCTGGAAAACGACGAGTTACGCGAGCGCCTGCTGCGGCTGAGCGAACGGGCAGGCACACGGGTTCGCGGGGTTTATGAGTGGAAGCTTTCGGAAAAATCCAGGAAGGCGAACGCCGCTTTGGCTGGTCTTGGCGCTACCCGGCGCATCATTCTTGCGGACACCCTACTGGAGAATTATTCCCCCGACGAGATCGAGGCGGTGCTGGCGCATGAACTTGGGCATCACGTGCACCGCCATATGCTGAAAGGGATCCTGGTGCAAATGGGCATCACGTTCGTCGGCTTTTGGGCGACGGCACAAATCCTGCGCTATGCGGTAGAGAGGGGAATGTTTCTCACGCTGGCTGATTTCGCCAACCTGCCGCTGCTGGTGCTGGTTTCGACGGCCATGTCGCTGCTGCTGATGCCCGCCGTCAACGCGTATTCCCGTTACAACGAGAGACAAGCCGATGCATATTGTTTCCAGTCCATTCCCCACATCGAGCCGTTTGTGTCTTCCATGAATAAGCTGGCCGATCAGAACCTTGCCGAGCGCACTCCACCGCGCTGGGTGGAATGGTTTTTCCACTCGCATCCGGCCATTTCCAAGCGCATCGCCGCCGCCCAGGACTGGACGCGCGGGGCAGCGCGCACCTGATTCATGCCCAGGAATTATTGTGAAGGAGCTGGCAGCATCGCCCTCCAGCAGGCTAGCCAGCGCCCGTCGGCGCGGCACAGGACGAACAGATCATAGCCGGACTCGCGATATTCCTGGCCTTGGAGGACATAGGTCATTTCCCATTTGAAAGTCGCAACCGCGGTATCTCCATAGACGCTCACCTCTGGCTCAGAGAGCGCGCAGTCCTTGAGTGTGGCTTGCTGCAGAAATTCCTGATAGCTGCGCGCACAGGCGTCCCTGCCCTTGGCCATCATCTGAAGGCCGGGGCCTTTAATGCAAATGTCGGGATGAAAGTGTGGAGTGAGCGCTTGAGGAACGTCTTCAGGCCGTCCCTTCAGCCAGGCGTCATTAATGCTCTTCAGCAGGATTTGTATCTGCTCCAGGTCGCTGTTCTGTGGCTTCATCGTCGGGATGACCCTCGCGAGTTTGTGAATACTGCTACCGATGTTCTCCTTGCAGACTGATCCTTGTGAATCCGTGCCGGTAGCCTCCTCACCCGCGTCGGGAAAGCGAGACAAGCAGCTCCTCGGCTCGCCGCAGGTCTTCTTCTGTATCGACGCCCACGGTATCAAACGGAGTCTCGGCTACCTGAATAGAAATTCCATTCTCGAGAAACCGCAATTGTTCCAGCTTTTCGCTGCGCTCCAACGAGGATTCCGGCAGCGCTACGAAGCGATCCAGCGCCGCCTTGCGATAAGCGTAAAAGCCCAGATGCTTGAAATAGCGAACCTCGGCGGTGCGATCGCGATCGCAGGGGATGGTCGCACGCGAAAAATAGAGCGCTCGTCCCGCTGAGTCTGTCACTACTTTCACGGCATTGGGATTGGGGATGTCGATCGCGGCCATTGGCGTCTTGAGCGTGCCCACCTCGACCGAAGAATCATTCATGATCCGCAGGAGCGAGTCGATGTGTTCCAGGCGGGTCAGCGGCTCATCTCCCTGCACGTTCAGATACACGTCTGCCGCGACCGTCTGTGCAACTTCATGCACGCGCTCAGTGCCGCTGCGGTGTTGGGGCGATGTCATGCGGACGTGCCAGCCCTGTTGCCGGCAGAGTCGCAGGATTTCCTCCGAGTCGGTGGCCACAATCACGTCTTTTAGCAGAGCTGACGAACGAACCGCCTCATAGACCCACGCCAACATGGGCCGGCCTGAGAGCTCGCGCAGAATCTTGCGCGGCAGCCTTGTCGAAGCCAGCCGGGCAGGGATAACGGCTATCGCAAACATGTGCGCCTAGTTTGCCACGGATTACACAGATTTCACGGATCAGAGTAAAGGGAAACAAATACACATTTATCTCTAGCGGTGATGGTTATGAATCCGCGCAATCCGTGGCCCCGTCCGTCCCGTACTTCCAATGGATTGGCAGGTCCGCGGCTCAGACTTGTGGCGGCGCGCTCGTGCTGTTAACTTGGCAAAGCCTGATTAGCTCGGGCTGGCTCTGTGTCAGCCGAGAGCACAATTATTCCAGCGAGACGAGACTATTTGCGTGGCAGTGGCGCAGCCATCCTCTCCTCCCTCGGATGAGGCCTTGATGTCGGCGGTCGGTGCGCGCGATCAAGGCGCGATGGCAGCGCTCTACGACCGCTACTCTTCGGTGGTTTATGGCGTGGCGCTGCGCATTCTACGCGACAGCGCGGCGGCCGAGGATGTTCTGCAGGATGTTTTCCTGCAGCTGTGGCGCAATCCTGGAGTCTTCGATGCCCGCCGTGGCGCCCTGGGAGCCTGGCTGGCGGTGATCGCGCGCCACCGTTCGATTGACGCGCTGCGCAAGCAGAAGCCGGAAGACGAACTTCCGGAGACAGTGGCCATTAATATGGACCTGGAGAATGGCACCGCGCGACGGCGAGTGGTGGAGAAGATTCGCGCGGTGCTGCAAGGCGTTCCCCAAGCCCAGAGGTCGGCGCTGGAGATGGCTTTTTTTGAGGGCATGACACACAGCGAGATCGCGGAGAAGACAGGCGAGCCACTGGGGACGGTGAAGACACGTATTCGCGCGGCACTCATAACGCTGCGGAAGGCGTTTGCGGAATGACCGCCCACGACCAATTCGCGGAAGACCTGGCGCTTTATGCCCTAAATACGCTCACGGGAGCCGACAAGGCAGCGCTGGAGGCACATCTTGCAGGCTGCGCCGAATGCCGCCGCGAACTGGAACAGCTGCACACAGACATAAGCCTGCTGGCTCTTTCCACTGAGGGTCCTGCGCCGCCAGCGCGATCGCGCCAGCGACTGCTCTCGGCGATTGCGCAGGAGAAGCCGGCCGCCGAGCGGGAGAGCCGCAGGTCCTCAGCATGGGGCTGGTTCTGGGTACCTTCGCTGGCAGCCGTGGCGATGGCCCTGGTGGCCTTTTCGCTTTGGCGGCAGAGTCAGGATCTGAATCGGCGGATTAAGAATCTTGAGGCACAGAATTCGCAAGTTCAGAGCGAGGTGCAGCACGCCCGCGAAGTTGCCAATCTCCTGACTTCGCCGGAAGCGAAGCGGTTCACCCTGATCGCGGCCAATGCAAGGCCACAACCGCAAGCGAAAGCGGTCTATATGGCGAGCACCGGGAAACTCGTGCTTCTGGCCAGCAACATGGAACCTCCACCGGCAGGCAAAGCTTACGAGGTCTGGCTACTCCCGATGTCGGGGGCGGCTCCCATGCCTTGCGGCATGTTCAAGCCTGACTCCAAGGGAAGCGCCACCATGATGGGTCCAGGCATGCCCTATGGCACGGAGGCTAAAGGTTTCGCCATAACCATGGAAAACGAAGCCGGCAGCGAAGTGCCTACCCCGCCGATCCTGATGGTGGGGACGGGCTAATACCCTCCCAGGGAAAGCGTCGAGGAATCCAGCGCGGGACGTTGCGGCGGTATTCCTCGTACTCGCTACCGAATTTCCGCTGCAGCGCTGGTTCCTCATAGAAAACTACAAACAGAAGAACTGCCGAAAGGAAGCCCGCCAGGTAAAGAACCGTGGACCATCCTGTGCCAAAAAGCGCCCACTCGCCGAGCAGGATGAGAAACGCTCCCCAGTACATCGGGTTGCGTACGTAACGGTACCAGCCGGTGACTACCAGCTTGCGGGGCGCATCCACCGGGGCCGGCGTGCCCAGTCCCTCCCATGCGAAAGCGAACACACAACGCAGAGCGATCCCAATACCTGCCAGCAGAGGCACAATGCCAAGTAACTCCCAACGCCAGACCCAGTCGCTGGGCCAGCGAAACATTCCCAGCCACCAGGGCAGATAGACCAATACTGTCCCCATAATGAAGACCACAAAGAGCGCTGTGCGAAAGAGCGCGAAAAGCTGGGCAGACGCCGACATGGCTGAATTATGGATTGAACTCACGCGAGAACGAAAGGTTCATCCGCTGCATCGAGGCTCGGCGACAACAAAGGAAGCCTCGATAGCCGGGGTGGATCCTGCAGCGCGGCGGTGGCTTACCTCTGCAACGACTGGATATATCCCGTCAGATTCGCGATCCGCTGCTGCACCTCGGCGGGATGATGATCACTTACTCTAAGCAGAACCGAACCCCAGACCGGCATATCTTTGGAGCCATGTGCCGCCACGCTGACGTCGCCACGAATGATTTCGGCGACGTGCGCCGCGGGATACGTGCCTTGGTTGTGCTTCTTGATCTTCGTCAGATCCGGTATCGGGTCCTTGAGGGCGGCTGCAGGCCCGGTTCCCTTTCCGTCAAGTCCGTGACAGGAGGCGCAGTAAGCGTCATACATCTGTTTGCCGGAATAGGGTGGAGTGTACGCCGCTCCTACCTTGCTGAGCTTTAAAGTTGGCTTTTCGGCGGGCGTCTGTGGCATCTGGGCAACCGATATTATTGCGGATATGAATAAGAGCACAGGCAAAATCAGGGCGCGCATGGGGCCTCCTTGACCACCTCACAGGGTAGCGTGATTGGCCCGGTCGCACCGTGATCCTGCCCACCAAATGGGGTGATGCGCGCCCCCAAAGGTACACAGACCTCCGGCCAAGGGCTGTCTCTAAGTGGATGATTCTAAGCGGACGCTCACCGAACGCTAGAGCTTGGTGCGGCTGGCTGCTTCACTCCGCTATCGCGAAGGCGCGCACCGGGAATGACGTTCCGCCCTGGATGGCGGGAGGGGCAGCAAAAAACCGAAATCTTCTTCGGCTTACCTGCTCGAGACCGCGGAGATGTTCAACGATGGGAATTCCGGCGCCCAGCAGGATGGTGTGTGCTGGGCGCGCGGAATCCTGCATGTTATCGATGTTGGCGCAATCGATGCCCACCAATGCTGCTCCCGTCATGGCCAGATGCTCGGCGGCGCTGGCGGTGAGGTAGGGGCCAGAGCGGAAGTAGTCTCCTCCCCAGCGGCTAGCCCATCCCGTGTGTAGCAGAACGGCCCGACCCTTCACGTCCAGATCTACGAAATGCTGCGCATGGATGGGGCCGTCATGGGGACCGTCAATCAACAATCCAGCCAGATTGACGAGCTTTTCCAGCGGCAGTGAAGCGAAGTCCATGCCATCAGGATGCCGATGAAACGGAGCATCGACATAGGTTCCGGTATTGCCGGCGAATTCATAAGCAGCGATCTGGAAGCTGGTGCCGGGTGCATAGTGCGCATGCTTCGGCGCATCCCCGTGCGCGAGAAAGACGTGGAATTGGGGCTGCGGCAGACCGGGATAGGAGGGCATTCCAGGCTGCAGGGGATGCGAGAGGTCAAAGATGGCCATGTGGTGGATTGTAATTCGGAGCTGCTTGCTGACCATTGAGTGCTGATCGCTAATTCAGACGGGCCGAAAGGATATTCGCTGCGCGTGGTTGCGCGCAGCGAATACCCCTTCGGCCCGTTTAACGTCGTTCAACCCTGGTACGGCCCAAAATTCCCTGCAACATCACGTGCAAGACCATCCGCTGACGAAACGAATGGTCCTGCACGGGGGAGAGCTAACGTGGCCCTACAACTTCAAGATCGCGCTACATCGTCGCAACTTCCACCGGGCAGGAGCAAGAACCCTTGCCACTTCCCAGGAAAAGCACAAACGAGCAAGCCTGGCCGAGGAAAGAAAGCTCGTCCTGCTGAAGCGCAGCATCCGCGAACTCGCTTTCCGTCGTCGTCACATGACTCCCGTCCGGAGTCTGCAGGTGGGTAGCGAAGGCGCGCAGATCCGGAGTGGGAACCGGGCTGGTAGGATCGCAATTAGCGAAACTGTCGGAGACAATCTTGATCACACCATTGGGGGGAGCCGGAAAGCCGGTCAGCGGATTACCGTTGAGATCATAGTTCACGGAGAAGATGAGCAAGCCGTTCGCGGTAACCGGGCAGGAGCAGCACTCGCTCATTTCCTGGTTGGCGTCGAATACATAAATGTCGGCGCATACCGCTCCGTGCTTTGCGGAAAGTGGCGTTCCTTGCTCGCCGGGGTTGATGATGCGAACTGCGGAATCCGGGTAAGCCGGGACTTCCATGCGAACAGCGGTAGAGAAATAGTTCACCTGGTAAACGTCGCTAATGCCCTGCGCCAGAGCAAAAGAGGCGAAGGTAAACAGGCACAGTACCAGGGCGACAGCCGAGAGAGTCTTACACATACGGGGTCCTCCTTGATGCGAATCCGGCCATGCGGTGGCGGAAATCGTCAGGGCAGAATGCACCCGGCAGGATTCATTCACAATTCCCCAAATGGGGCAGCCAACAGGACAAACCAAATGCGCCTAGCCCAAACGGTGAGGACTCGACGGCTCGTAATCCCAAAGGGTTCGGCGATGTGCGATGACACAGCTTTCGGGTAGGGAGTCGGGGCGGCCAGGATGACACGGAAATATCGCGCTACGACAAAAGAAAAGACCACCCGTAATGAGGGTGGTCTCTTTTTAACCAGACGAAGGCACTATCTAATCGGGAAGTTCGCACTCGCAAGTACCCTTGCCGCTACCCAGGAACTGCACGAAGGAACACGCGGTTCCGAGGAAGGAGAGTTCATCCTGCTGCAAAGTGGCAGCCTGAAATTCCGTCTCCGTGGTTACCAGCACGCCTCCCGGATTCTGCAGGTGGGTTGCCCATGCCCGCAGATCGGGAGTTGGAACAGGCGAAGTGGGATCGCAGTTGGCGCCGTTGTCTGACACGATCTTGAGCACGCCATCTCTGGGGGCAGGAAAACCAGTCAGCGGATTGTCGTTCAGATCGTAGTTCAGCGACAGGATGAGCAAGCCGTTGGCGGTAATGGGGCAGGCACAGCATTCGCTCATTTCCTGGTTGTCGTCGAACACGTAAATATCGGCGCAAACGGTGCCCTGCTTGCCGCTGAGTGGCGTGCCCTGCTCGCCGGGGTTGATGATGCGCACAGCCTGATCGATCTCAGCTGTACCCGCGACGCGGCCCGATGAATTGGAAAAATAGTTGAGCTGGTAAACGTCAGTGACTTGCGCCACAACCAGCGACGAAAAGGTGAGCGCGATCACCAGCAACACGGCGCTACAAGCGATGCGGTTCATAATCCGGGATCCTCCTTGGCGTCTCCCGGCCACGGTCTGGGGACGGGGAATGTGCGCTAGAGAATGATCCTCCCTGGACCTGCGCGCAATACTCCAAGTGGCTGAGCCTGCGGAACTAAGCAAAAGGGTTACTGCCGGCATGCAATAGCCAACTCACTGAGCCCCAAGGCCTAAGCAAACGGACTAAGCTGCCGCTAAGGATCGGTTGGCACACGCTCTAGTGACCCTCATTACTGCGGCCCTGTGCAAGCTGTGTCAGGTTTTTCGGCGGAGGATTCATGACTACCACCACGCTTGAAAAGCACAAGAAGACGCCTCAGAAGACACCGCCCGCGCTCGACAAGAAGGCCGATCTGGCGGGTCCGGGCATCGGCGACTACGCTGAGATTGAACGCATACTTCCCAAGGACTACCAGTCCCTGCTGACGCCGAAGGAAACACAACAGGCCATTTTTGCAGTCAAACAATATATCGAAGAGAACCTCTGCCGCGAACTGAACCTGTTGATGGTGACAGTGCCGCTCATCGTAGACGTGGAGAGCGGCGTCAATGACATGCTGGATCGTGACGGCTCGCGCACGCCCATACAATTTCACATTTCCAACGACCGCAACCGCAACCCCATCGACGCGCAGGTAGTACAAGCAGCTACCAAGTGGAAGAGAATGGCGCTGCGGCAGTTCGCCTGTCAGCCCGGCGAGGGCATATGCACGGATATGCGCGCGGTTCGTAAGGATTATTTCCTCGACCACGACCACAGCGCCTATGTTGACCAGTGGGATTGGGAACGGGCCGTCAGTCCTTCAGAGCGGAATCTCACCTTTTTGAGAATGGTGGTGAATCGCATATGGAAGGTGTTGGTGGGCGCGGAGCGCTTTGCCCTGGAGATGTTCCCGCAGCTCGATGATTCGCGCTATCCGCGTCTGCCGGATGAAATCACCTTTCTGCACGCCGAAGAAATTCTCGACATGTATCCGGACCTGCCCCGCAAGCAGCGGGAGACCCAGGTGCTGCAGAAATATCCCGCCATCTTCATCGTAGGAATCGGTTGGCCTTTGAAGGACGGCTACCCGCACGAAATGCGAGCTGCCGATTACGATGACTGGGTCACCGATACCAGCGCGGAAACCGGAAAGGCAACTCATGGGCTTAACGGCGACATTCTGGTATGGAACCCGGTCACCAAACGGCGGCACGAACTCAGCTCCATGGGGATCCGGGTGAATTCCGAGACTCTCCAGAAGCAACTGGAGATGTCTGGACAGATCGACTTCCTGAAATTTCCTTATCACCAGGGGATTTTGAAGGGAGAAATTCCGCTCTCGATTGGCGGAGGAATCGGGCAGTCTCGGACGCTGATGCTGATCCTGAGGAAGGCGCACCTCGGCGAAGTCAGTGTCACGGTATGGCCAAAAATCCTGAAGAGCATCTGCGCCAAGAAGAATATTTTCGTGCTCGAGTAGGGAGGCGGTGGCTCGTTGCAGGACAGGCGATCTCGCCTGTCCACGAGCCGATGATTGCTGGTCATCGGGTGATCCTTGAAGGTCGCTCTACAACTGTGCCCCAGGTGTCATCAGGAGTAGGGCGCATCCTCGACAGATACTTCACCCAATCGTACTTCGAACTTGCAGTATCATCGCCCCGTGGCCCTGGTGGAAATCCGCAACCTGGTCAAAGTATTTCCGACCGGCACCTCTCCATTTGGCGGGGCGCGCGGAGAGGTGCGCGCCGTTGACGATGTATCGCTGGATATTCATGCCGGGGAAACCCTGGGAGTGGTCGGCGAGTCCGGCTCGGGCAAGAGCACGCTGGGACGGCTGGCGCTGCGGCTGATCGAGCCCAGCGCGGGCAGCGTACAATTCGACGGACTCAACATTCTGGCCGCCAGCAACAAAGAAATGCGCCGTTTGCGGCGGGAGATGCAGATCATCTTCCAGGATCCTTTCGGCTCGCTCGATCCCCGCATGACCGTGGAGCAGATCATTACGGAACCTCTGCGGACGCATGAAGCAAACGGCCCGGCCACCGCTCCAGCATCGGCAATGAGTACGTGGAGTGGCCCGGAAAGGCGCGTGTCTCCCTATCGCCAGCAGGCTGCGGAACTGATGCGGGCGGTGGGGCTGGAAGAATCAGCGCTGCGCCGTTATCCGCACGAGTTCAGCGGCGGCCAGCGGCAGCGCGTCGGAATCGCGCGCGCCCTGGCGCTGCGTCCCCGGTTTATCGTGGCGGACGAGCCGGTTTCGGCGCTGGATGTGAGCGTTGGGGCGCAGATTGTCAACCTCCTGGCGCGGTTGCAGCGCGAATATGGCCTGACTTATCTGTTCATCTCGCATTCCATGCCGATCGTGCGCTATCTGGCCACGCGCGTAGCGGTTATGTATCGCGGAAAGATTGTGGAAGTTGGCGAGACCGGGCGCATCATGCACGAGCCGCAAAATTCTTATACCAAGTCACTGCTGGCTGCGACCCCGAAAATTCCTGCCAGTGACGTCAAAGCATAAGTTGGTAATGAAGTCTGCGTTGAACTGAGAGGTTGAGGTATGCGCAACCGAGCGATTGTCCTGGCTCTGCTCGGAGCAGCATGGATTACTGGTCCGCCGCTAGGGGCACAGCAGATCCCAGCGGCTGTGGTTGCGGATCCTGCAACTGACAAACAATTCCCGCCCGGGCTCGCGATACTCACCATTCCGAGTCACGGGGTCGAACTGGATGCATTCTTCTATACGGCGGCAGGTGCGACCCCGCACGGAACCGTGGTATTGCTGCACGGGCTGCCAGGATACGAAATCAACGGTGACCTGGCTCAGTCAATCCGGCGTGCGGGTTGGAACGTTCTGCTTTTCCACTATCGCGGGACGTGGGGAGCGGAGGGGAGCTTCACCCAGGCTTGCGCGATCGGGGACACGGCGGAAGTGGTCCGTTTCCTGCGTAATCCTGCAAATATCGCGAAGTATCGCATCGATGCCGGCCGGTTGGTGGTCGTAGGACATAGCTTCGGCGGTTTTCTTGCTGGATATGAGGCCAGCCACGATCCCGCGATCCGGGGAGTTGCAATGATTTCGGCCACAAACATCGGCAGGATCAATGCCAATCCACGAGAAAAGGAGACCCGCCTGAAACGTTGGGAAACGCAGCTTCACCCGGTGCGCGGGGCCACTGCCTCAGCTCTCTTCGACGAGGCGGAGCGGCACGCGAATGACTGGGACTACGTGCAATGGGCAGAGTCACTGCGTAATCGCTCGGTGTTGCTGGTCGAGGCAGACGACCAGAACCGCGCCGATATGGAAGCATTAGCAACTGCGTTGCGGCAGAAGGGCTCAGACACTGTGGAACAGAGGGCACTGGCTACAGACCACAGTTTTTCAGATCATCGAATCGCGTTGCAGGCGATCGTGATCGAGTGGCTGGCGAAACTGCAAAAATAGACGTCTTGATCTTGACTGCAGTCGGGCTTCGTAAGAAGAAATATCACCGGAGGACGGAGCGTGAGAGTGGAGCTACGACGAATCCCCAGGAGGTGTTGGTTCTCGGCGGAATCATTCGCCGTCATGTTCATTTTTTGTCTGAGTTGCACATTCCTGCCACTGGCTAACGCGCAGTCCTGTGGCGCGCAGGGTGTTGCCGTACAAGTGCTGGGTTCAGGAGGCCCGGAGCTGCAAGACAAGCGCGCTTCGAGCAGTTATCTGGTGTGGCAGGACGGGCGAGCGCGACTGCTGGTGGATGCGGGCGGAGGAAGCGCGCTTCGCTTTGGTCAGAGTGGCGCGGAAATGTCCCAACTGGATGTGATCTTATTCACACATTTTCATGTTGATCATAGCGGCGACTTTCCCGCGCTGATCAAATCGTCATGGTTTGAAGACCGCAAACGTCCGCTGCCCATCTACGGCCCTAAGGGCAACGACTTCATGCCCGCAACCACGGAGTTTGTGTCCGATTTCTTCGGGGACCGCGGGGCATATCGATATCTCAGCGAGCTCTTAGTGCCTGGAGAAAAGGGCAGCTACAACATGCAGCCCCACAATGTGGAGGTGGGCGCCAAACCTGGAGCTGTGTTTCGCAGCGGCGACCTGGCGGTGAGCGCAGTTCGCGTGATTCACGGGGCAGTCCCGGCTCTAGCGTGGCGAGTAGAAATGGCTGGCAAGGTTATCGCGTTTAGTGGGGATACGAACGGCGAAGGAGCAGGGCTGGTGGGCCTGGCAGCAAACGCCGATTTGTTCATCGCCCACAACGCCGTCCCGGAAGGAGCGGTTGGGGTAGAGAGGAACCTGCACATGCCTCCCTCGGTGATTGGACAAATCGCGGGCGAGGCCCATGTCAAGCACCTGGTTTTGTCTCATCGCATGTTGCGAACGCTGGGGAAAGAAGATCAGACGCAAACTGAGATCCGGAAGCGATATGCGGGGCCTCTAGAGTTTGCCAACGATCTGGATTGCTTCCCGTTGAAGTAGCGGGCGCCGGTCCAAACCACTGCATAGGTCATTTCAGGCCGATCCTTTAGGTCTCAATGCACCGTTCCCGTCGCCGCTGGCGATGCTGCTTCACCAGCAACTTGCTCTTTCAACAGATTGAAGGCGCGCAGAAAATTCAATGTCCGGCCCGCTGGGCCGTCGAAGGTCAGCTTGCATTCCACGAAGCTGGTGTTGCGCCAGGCGAAATCGCCTCCGGTGTAGATAAGCTCGCAGCGTGTGAACTGGCAATTCAGAAAGAACTTATTGTCGATGTGAATAATGGTTCCGGTTTCATTCCGATTCTGGATGGTTTCCATCAGCTAGCCTTCTCGAAGCGATTGTAGTCGATACACCAAGGGGCATCCCCAAGACAGCCGAGTCGCCTGCGCAGTCGCATAACGGTTTACCGGATCCGTCGAGCCCGGTAAAATCTTGCGGCTTTCAGTTTGCTGCGGTCGCTTGCCGCGCACTTCGACCGCCAATCTTCCGGAGGACGTTATGAGTGCAGCTCCTGTCCTTTCCACGCCCTCGCCTCAGCCCCAGGCACAACCGCTTTCGGAATGGCAGCGTCTGGTCAATATCTTCGTCAGCCCCGGCCAGAGCTTTACCGATCTGAAACGCAAGCCGAGCTGGTGGGTGCCGTGGCTGATCATGTCAGTTACGTCGTTGATTTTTGTCTTCGCGGTGGGAAATCGGATCGGCTGGGAGCGAATCACGGAAAATCAAATCAAGCTGAACCCCAAAGCGGTGGAGCAATTAGAGAAGCTGTCTCCCGAAGAGAGAGCGCGGCGCATGGAGATCTCCGCCACCATCACCAAAGACATCTCTTACGCAACTCCTGTAATTTTGCTGCTGGTGGCTGCGGTTACCGCCGGCGTATTGATGGGCACCTTTAATTTCGGTATGGGAGCCGAGATCAGCTTTGCCGCCTCCATGGCGGTGGTGATGTACTCGTTCCTGCCGGGCATCCTCAAGACGCCGCTGACCATCATCAGCGTGCTCGCGGGCAGCGATCCCGAAGCGTTCAACATCCGCAACCCGGTGGCCACGAATCTAGGATTTTTTGTCGATGCGGTGCAGCATCCCGCACTGAACAAACTAGCCTCCGCGTTCGACATTTTTGCCATCTGGAGCATCATCCTGATGGGCATCGGATATGCATGCGTGAGCAAACTGAAGCGCTCCAGCACCATGACGACTGTCTTCGTGTGGTACGCCCTGATCACGCTGGCGGGAGTGGTGATCGCACTGTTCTAAGAGCTGTTCTATAACTGCAGTTCACAAAGAAAGGACCGGCATGAACAAATTCTTCCTATGTCTGTTTACGCTGACGAGTGTTGCGCTCAGCGCCTCGGCCCAGGAGAAGAATCCCGTAATCGAGGCCGCAAAGGCGGTCATGCAGCGGCAGTCGCAGAACCTGGTGGCAGCGGTCGAGGAGATGCCGGCCGATAAATACGGCTTCAAGCCGACGCCGCAGCAGGAAGCGTTCGCGCACATCCCGATCCACACCGCGCAGGCCAACAATCTGCTGTGCAGCAAGGTGGGGAATGTTCCTGCGCCGACGACTGCAGAGTTGAAAGACGATGCGCCTAAAGACCAGCTAGTCGGAGCTCTTAAGGCATCTTTCGATTTCTGCAGCAAAGCCCTGGCACAAGCGACCGACGCCAACCTGGGAGATGAAGTCGAACTCTTTGGTGGGCGAAAAGGCACGCGCGCCACGGCAGTGCTGATGATGGCGGGCGGCTGGGCCGATCATTACGCCCAGGCAGCGATGTACCTGCGCCTGAACGGGCTGCTGCCGCCAACGGCCAAGCCGAAGAAATAACGAGCGTGGCGCTCCCAGTTGAACTACCCCACTCAAGCCAACAGAGGGCTTGAGTGGGCCACCCGGGGATCATGATCCTTCGAGGCTGCAGTGGCGGTACCTGATCCCAAAAAGCGGTTCTCCAATCGCGTAGAGGACTACGCGCGCTACCGGCCGTCGTATCCTCGCGCCATTCTGCGCACGCTGATCGCGGAGTGCGGGCTTACCCCCGAATGGCGCATTGCCGACATCGGCTCGGGTACCGGTAAGCTGGCAGAGTTGTTTCTCGACAACGG
>DASPRM010000007.1 GCA_035624455.1 Terriglobales bacterium | reverse complement strand
GATCCCTGGTCCTTTGGCACGCGGTAGCAATCGGCCTAGGCGAAAGATCACACCCCGCTCGTATTCACGAAGGATCTTGATCGAGCTGAGAACGTACAAAACAACGATGATGGCAGCGATGGCCGGAATTGGAATCATCTGCTACCTCCAGCAACGCTAATCGGTGACAGCTTCTGGCGCAGTCTGTAGCATTGTAGGTCACGGAACTCGCGCCGGCCGCCAAAGCACGGTCCAGCCGGAAGCCTTTCAAAGGTCAAAGGTGCCACGTCCCCATCGACTCCACATCGGGTAAGTTTGAAAATCTCAGGACTCTTGGATGCACCATACGCTCGAAATCTGCATAGGATAGGTGAAGCACCTCGTTGTGGGACCCAGCGTTGAACGCAATGTCTTTTTTCTTAGTAAGGCTCTCGTCAACATAGACAGCCATTCCGTAGAGGTTCCCAAAGGGCGGCATAGCGCCGATCTCGCACTCCGGGAACCGGTCCTTAAATTACTGTGAACCGCATTCAGGAAGAAGTGAATGTAGAAGTACGCCGCGTCACGATCGAACGCTACGGGGCAGGCGCGGTATCTGGTCGATTCCGGCGCTAAGACACCGGTCGGCCCAATCCCGCAGCATAAAGACCGCATAGTGCCTGATTGAAAGCCGCGATATCGTCGAACTTGGGATGATTGGTGAACAGCGAAATCACATCGCCGCGGTCACCGAGAACATCCTCGGCAAATCCCTGAAGGGCCTTCTTCGGCCCCGTTTCCACGAAAACGCGGGCGCCCGCACGGTACAGCGTAAGCAGACCCTGGACAAATTGCACCGGAGATGCGACTTGCCGCGTCAGGAGATCCACCATCTGTGAAGTGGCGTCCGGTCCAGTGGGATAAAACTCGCCGTTCACGTTCGCTACAACCGGGACCCGCGGTGATTGCAGACGCCGTCGCTCCAGCGTTCGTCGCAGTGGTTCGCTGTACGGAGCCACAATCGAGGTGTGGAAAGCGTTGCTCACCGGCAACGGGACGGCGTCGTAGCCCGCTTTCAGGAAAAGGTCGATCGCTTGCTCAATCGCCTGACTGGCTCCGCCAAGGACTGCTTGGTGATAACTGTTGACATTGGCGATCACTATGTAGCCCGGAATCGTCTTCAGGCCTCGCTCAATCTCCTCCATCGGCGCGAAGATGGCGGCCATGCGGCCGGTTTCCATGGTTATGCCCCTGGCCTCACGGCTGCGGGCACTGACTACGTCCAAGGCGTCCTCGAAGGAAAGAGCGCCGCACGCTACCAAAGCGCCGTATTCGCCCACACTATGGCCCATCACCATGTCTGGCCGAATATCATACGCCGCTAAGAGGCGGGTCAGCGCGATGTCGCTCGCTATCACGGCAGGCTGAGTAATGGCCGTTCGGGATAGCTCTTTTTCGGCCCGAGCCACCGCGGCGGCGTCGGTTTGATCAACAAATAAGAACTCGCTGAGGGGCTGGCCGAGCAGCGGAGTCATTATGCGGTCGGCTTCGGCAAAAGTATCAGCCACAATCGGTTCGGCGGCGGCGAGCACTCGCAGCATGTTTAGGTATTGCGAGCCTTGACCGGTATATAGAAATGCTACTTTCTTGGCAGGGCCGTGGCCGCTGAAGATGCCCTGGGCTCGCAGAAGCTTCCATAGCGGCGCTTGGTTCGCCGTTAGAGCTGTGAGAGCCTTCGCCGATTTGGCCGCTAAGTCGGAGGCGTCCCTATAATCGATTGCCAGGCGTTCAGATGCACACAGATCCGCATCAGCTGGCGCGCTCGGTCTCGGTGCGTGGCCTGCTTCCGCGCTCTTCTGGATGGAGCGCAGACGCTCAGCCAACGCACTTTCGGAAACGGCCCCGACCAGCAGGGTGCCCTGCAACGGCGCTTTGCGGGAGGAACCAATCGAAGAAGAATTCGGCGAGAAGTCGACATCCACAGCGGTAACTCCTCTCTTTGCGCTTTAGGTCTGAGCTGTGCAGACTAGCTTTTCAACTCCGAAAAACTGGGCAAGACTCTCGATCCGGGATGTTTGCTTTTCTGAATGTGATCCCAGACCAAACGATCGGCAAGCCAGAGGGCCTGCCATTCGGCGAGGCTTGCGTCCTGGGTCGCCGGCGGTTGGCATGTGGCAAAGCGCGCACTGCATTTGCTCACCGGCGACCACCTTCATGACGACAGCGACAGCATTGGGGATGTCCGCGTTGCTCCCCCGCAACCGTTTTGCGGTTCCGGCGGACTGCGGCTGCGCTGTGATCTGCGGAGGCGTCACTGCTTCAGTCCCTCCCGGTACAAAACCGGGACTTGCTGTTGACCATGAGAGAGGCTTCCGATGACCAATTTAATTCATCTGAAGCTGAGGAGAACGGCAAATTTAAAGATGGAGAGTGCTACGTGCAGTCGCGACAGTTGCTTCAGTAGCGGCCACGTCCGCCGTGTCCGCCACGACCTCCGAAGGGAGTACGTTCGCGCTTCGGGCGCGCCTCATTCACGTTGAGGGTTCGTCCTCCCAGAGTCGCGCCGTTCAAATTGGCAATGGCTTTGTCGCCTTCAGCATCGTCGGCC
>DASPRM010000006.1 GCA_035624455.1 Terriglobales bacterium | reverse complement strand
CTGGTTTATCCGGTTGGTGGTGAGCCCGGAGCCCAAGCGAAATCGGCGTGATCATACTGGCAACAGGGGTCAGGCAGAGGTGAGCGAGGGTCTAAAGCGAGCGGCTGGCCGAGAAGAACGAGCCTGACGGAAAACCTTGGGACCCTTAATTATTTAGCCCTCAAGAATCAGTAGTCAGCCTCAGTAGTCGGCAGAACAATTAAATTCCAGTTCCACCTTCCTTGCCCGGCGCGATCCCACCTGCCATAGAACCACCGTTCTGACGCGGCTATTTGTCGCGCCTTAGGCGTGTTCCTGCCAGGTCTGGAGTGACATGCTGACTGCTGATTGCTGGTTCTGCCGCGCTCAGTGTTAGAGTTATTGCGTGCATTCTGCGGTCGAATTCCTGATCCATCACGGATACGCGATTCTGTTCTGCTGGGTTTTGGCAGAGCAGATTGGGCTGCCTTTCCCCTCACTTCCCATGCTGCTGGCCGCAGGAGCCATGTCAGCCAAGGGTGACCTGAATTTTAGCTTCGTCCTGCTGTTGGCTTGCATAGCTGCGCTGATCGCCGACTTCGTGTGGTTCGAACTCGGAGTCTGGCGCGGCGTAAGAGTTCTGGGCACGTTATGCCGCATCTCGATCGAGCCGGATTCTTGTGTTCGCCGTACTGAGGACATCTTCCAGCGTTATGGCGCGCCTTCGCTGCTGATCGCCAAATTCATTCCCGGTTTCAGCACCATCGCGCCGCCCATGGCGGGGGTCAGCCGCATGAAACGTCCTCGCTTTCTGGTCTTCGATGGCCTGGGCGCGGCTTTGTGGGCAGGCAGCTTCATTGTCCTCGGAGTCCTATTCAGCAACCAGATCGAGGAGTTGGGGGAGCGGGCTCTCAGGTACGGCGGCAGGTTCGGGGCATTCTTGGCCTTTCTGCTGGCGGGTTGGATCTTATGGAAGTACATCCAGCGGGCTCGTTTCCACCGCTATCTTCGCCGCGTGATGCGGATTTCGCCCGAAGAATTGAAGCGCCGGCTCGATGGCGGCGAACCCCTCACTATCCTCGACCTGCGCCATGCGCTGGATTTCCTCGCCTACCCCCAGGTAATTCCGGGAGCGCTCCGCTTCGATCCTGACAAGCTGGACGAAAACTTCCAGCAGATTCCCCACGACCGGGCCATCATCCTTTACTGCACTTGACCCAACGAAGCGACCAGCGCCCGGGTGGCGCAAAAGCTGAAACTCAAAGGCATCGACCGCTGTGAGGTTCTCACCGGTGGCTACAACGCCTGGAGGGATCATCATTTTCCGCTGCAGGAGTACTATCCCGAACTGGCAACTATCGGCAAGAGATCGCCCTTCATCGGCCGGTCCCCAGGAGTCCCCTCCAATACTGGCACCAGCTAGACTTCCGTTCGATTTCCCCAGTTGAGGGGAAAGGTCGCCGTCCGTCGCCAGCAACCTCATTTCCGGAAAATCAGGCGTTTTTTGGGCAGATGGAGCGCCGGTTTCGTACCATGTCGGCCTATGGGACTGGAAGCGGAAATTTGACTCCGTGATCGCTAGGACTTTCCGGCTCAATCTCTTGATTCTCCCGGAGCTGCGGGTTGGCAAATTTCGATCTCTTTCTTGCAATGTTGCTCCGCTTCGAGGGTGGCTACGTCAATGATCCCAGCGATCCTGGCGGCGAAACCAACAAGGGCATCACCATGAAGACGTTTCAGCGGTGCGCCCACGAGTTGCTGGGACTCGAGCCGACATCGGAGAATTTGCACGCACTGACCGACGCGCAGGCGGGCATCATCTATCGCCATCTCTATTGGAACAAAATACGCGGCGACGAAATCCAAAACCAGGACCTGGCTAATATCGTTTGTGACTTCTACGTCAACGCCGGCAACTACGCCACGGTCCTGCTGCAGCGCCTTCTGAATCGGATGGGAGCGGACGTGGTTGAAGACGGCACTCTAGGTCCTGCGTCAATACAGGCACTGAATGCTCTCGATCACGGCGCTCTATTTCGGCAGTACAAGCAAGGACGAATCAATTATTACCGGAAATTAGGAAAGAAATTTCCTCAGTTCCTGAAGGGCTGGTTAAATCGTGTGAGGGCATTCCCGAATCTGTAGGAGCGCGAGCCCGACGGCTGCATGCTGATCGCTGACCCCTCTTACAAAGGAATATTCGCGTGCTTCTTCCCCGGATTTTTGTCGCGCTTGTTATCCAGCATCTCCAGCGCCTGGATCACCCGTTTGCGCGTCTCGTGCGGCTGAATTACCGCATCCACAAAGCCGCGCTCGGCCGCCACATAGGGATTGGCTAAGCGGTCGCGGAATTCCTCGATTTTCTGCCGGCGCATCTGTTCGCGGTCTGTGGCGCGATCAAGTTCGCGCTTGTACACGATATCAACCGCGCCCTCCGGACCCATCACCGCAATTTCTGCTGTTGGCCAGGCGTAGTTCACGTCGGCACGAATATGTTTCGACGCCATGACGCAATAAGCGCCGCCATAGGCCTTGCGCGTGATCACAGTGATTTTCGCCACCGTAGCTTCGGCGAAGGCAAACAACAGCTTGGCGCCGTGCGTGATGATTCCGCCGTGTTCCTGCTGTACTCCCGGAAGGAAGCCGGGCACATCTTCAAATGTTATGAGCGGGATATTGAAACAGTCGCAGAAGCGGACGAAGCGAGCACCCTTGATGGATGAGCTGATATCCAGCACCCCCGCCAGAATGGCAGGTTGATTGGCCACCACTCCCACGGAGCGTCCATTCAGCCGCGCAAAACCCACCACGATGTTCGTCGCGTATAGCTCCTGCACTTCGAAGAAGTATCCATCATCTACGACTGCACGGATGACATCCTTAATGTCGTAGGGCTGATTGCTCTCCGCCGGGACCATGGAATCGAGCGCATCATCCGCCCGATCCACCGGATCACTGCAGTCGCGCCGCGGCGGGTCTTCGAGATTGTTCGAGGGAATAAAGCTCAGCAGCTCGCGCATCATCGACAGGCACTCGGCATCGTCTTCTGCCAGAAAATGCGCTACGCCCGATTTCTGATTGTGAGTGTGAGCGCCGCCAAGCTCTTCCTTGGTCACGTCTTCGTGGGTGACGGTTTTGATGACGTCGGGGCCGGTGATGAACATGTAGGAAGTCTTGTCCACCATGAAGATGAAGTCGGTGATCGCCGGCGAGTACACCGCCCCTCCCGCACATGGTCCCATGATGGCTGAGATCTGTGGAATCACGCCGCTGAACAGGGTGTTGCGCAGGAAAATGTCGGCATAGCCCGCCAGCGACATTACGCCTTCCTGGATGCGGGCACCGCCGGAATCGTTCAGACCGATCACGGGAGATCCAACCCGTGCCGCCATGTCCATGATCTTCACGATCTTTGCCGCATTGGCTTCCGACAGCGATCCCCCGAACACGGTGAAGTCCTGCGCAAAAACAAAAACCAACCTGCCCTCGATGCGGCCATAGCCGGTAACGAAGCCGTCGCCGTAATATTTCTGTTTCTCCATGCCGAAGTCGGAGCAGCGGTGCGTGACCAATTTGTCGGTCTCCTCGAAGGTGCCCTCATCGAGCAGAAACTCGATGCGCTCGCGGGCTGACATCTTCCCCTCTTTGTGCTGACGCTCCTGTCGCTCGCGGCCGCCGCCGACCTGGGCCAGGTGATCACGCTTCTTGAGCTCTTCCAGCTTTTGTTCGAGGTTCATGGCGGGCGAATTATAGCGAGAACCAGGGGATCGGCGGGTGTGAGCCACACACTGTTGGCGGGTGACGCCAAAACAGCCACACGTCAAGGGGCAAGCGGAGTTAGTTTTGGCTGGAACCAGCCTGGGAATGGTCGGCAGGCAAGCCTGTATTTTTGTTCAAAGACACCGTATTTGGCTTAAAGATATTCCTGAGTGGATCAGCAACTTTCCCCCGGTTCCGGGTCTATAAAAGGCGGACGCGGGTAATGGGATCTAAGGTTACTGGGGGAGTTTGTTCTAGCTTCTAGCCGAGCTAAGAACCCTTGGAGGAGACGTTACCCGCGCCCATTTCCCTGGTTACTGACGGCAACCGTTTTCCGGGATACACTCATCGTACTTTCACGCCACTGATAGTAGGTTGGAAAAGACAAGATGCTCCGCCGTTGGCTTCTTCTCTTAACGCTGGCAGTGACAACCGCCTGGGCGCAACAACCCACCGCCACGAATCAGTCTGGAAGCGCCCCTGCACCTGCCCAACAAGCCTTCAATCTCAAATTATTCAACGGCCCAAGTCCGCAGTTTGCTCGGTCACAGGCTTTTCGCTTCCTTCCGCCCAGCCCGCTCGCGCAGGACCATAGCTATTGGTATTGGGAGGTGGATGATACGCGCCGCGTCCCGTTCCCGGCTTACAACTACATCCCGGGACAGATGGCCATCAGTGACGATATCTCGCCCGTCAGCCTGCACTGGACTCTCTCGGGAAGACGGCCGCTGGTGCCGGCATTTGAGATCGCCGGCTATCAGGTCAAGCCCGGTGAGGGCGTCTCCATCTACCAGAAGAACGACGGCCGCTTCAACCTTGATCCGAGCGCTTCGAGCAACCTCTGGCTGAAGACCAAGCATATGATCAAGGAATCGTTAAAGTACTAATATCGCTCTTAACACCTACATTCCATTTTGCAGGCAAGAAACGGATAGAACCAGTGCCTCCCCTGCGCCAGAATCAAATCTTGAGAGCGGGTTTTGCCCCTCAGTCCAGGTGAGGTTGCCAACATCGTGTCAGACATCCGAATTGTCGCCATTGCTACTGATGTTGCGGAAGCTGTCCGCAGGACTATGAAAGCGCCGGGATACGACCACCCCGCGCACCGCGAAGCAGGCGAGGACGCAGCCCCGTGCCGGCATTGCCTGCGGCTGATCAAGCCGGGCGAGGAACGCATCCTCTTCACCTACGATCGCTTCGCCGGAGTTGAGCAGCTACCGCTTCCGGGACCAGTGTTCATTCATGCCGCGCCGTGCGAGCGCTATCCAGAGAGCGCGCTCTTCCCGGAGGAGCTTCGTTCAAGCCCGCGTACCATGGAAGGGTATGCTCGTGGCAGACGTCTTGTGGTGCAGGAATACGTCACGAATCAGCAGATGGAGGAATCGGTTCAGCGGATTCTCCTGCGGCGGGATGTGGATTACATTCATGTGAACTCGACCACCGCAGGCTGCTACACCTTTCGCATTGAGCGCTCGGGCCCGGCAACCGGTCGGTAGTTACCGAACTCAACGCTCAGAAGGGTGGGACTTAGGACTGGGCATTCACCGGGTCTCTTCATCCAGGAGAAAGCCCGGCGGGGGATACCCGCCGGGTTTTGCTTCACGCAGCTGCGGAAGGCCGGTTGGCTCGGGAAATTTCTGCCACCGTCTTGTGGACTCTGTCTGGCTTCTCTTTCAGTGCCAGATCAGCCTGAGCCACAATGCCGATGACGCGATCTTCCGCATCTACCACGGGAATGCGCCGGACCTGACGCTCCTGCATCGCCCGCTCGCAGTTCTCCACATTCTCGCCTTCGCGGCAGCTGACAGGGTGTGCGGTTAAGAATTTCTCAACACGGGTAGTCTTCGGATCCAGTCCGTCGGCCACGATCCCCACGCACAGGTCGCGGTCTGTGACCATGCCGACCAACTTCTTGGATTGCTGATCGCTCACTACCGGTATGGATCCGACATTGCGTTCACGCATAAGACGGGCTACGGTCTGCGCGGTGTCGCTCGGCAGGCAACAGACCGCGTTCGAGCTCATGATTTCTCGTACCTTCATCGGATATTGACCTCCTTGGATGGAATCTCACTACTGACGGAGTTTGATCTTGTCCACGACCTGCCGGTCGCCGGCATAAGACTGGGCAATGCGAACGGCGAGATCGTGCTGCCGCTCGTTATCCACTGTTCCGCTCAGAGTGACTTTGCTATTAGTGGCTGAAGCGTTGAGCTTCACGCCGGTCAATGTGGGCTCTGAATTCAGGTGTTGCTGAATTTGCTGCTCCACTTCTCCGCTCGACATCTGCTGAGGGCTGGCTTGCTCGTCCGGCGGCAGGTTGCCCCGCCCGGGCCCTCGCTCTTCTGGCAACGTCGGAGGAGTGCCGTAAGGCGGCTGCCCCGGCTGCGGCGTCTGACCCGCCCGTTGCGCCAGAGCATAAGTGGCCAGCAGTAGGAACAGCGTGCATACCACTGTTTTCATAAAGTACCTCCGGCTAGCGTTTCCTGACTTGGATGCAAACCAGCGCGCGGGGTGGGTTGCGAGATACACGACTTATCTGACTGATTACGCAGAAATTAAGAGATTCAAATCCGCATGAAAACAGCTTGAGCCCGAATGAGGTTCACTATTTGTCATATTGAAAGAAGGGCGGGTGGGTGGTCGGCCCTTTCGCCCGCTTTTGGCGAAGGGTGGGTCCGAAGATAGAGAACACCTAATGCTCAATGCGCCGAAAGGTCAGATTGATGCGCGGCTCAGTGATCTCGGGTTCTTTGGGAACCTCATGTTTGAAGTTCTTCTGGGTTTCCCCGGCCATAATCAACAGGCTGCCGTGCGGCAGCTTTTCAGCGAACACGACCCCTCCGTTATTCCGCTTCAGCCGGAAATGTCGCGCTGCACCCAAGGTGACCGATGCGATCACCGGGCCCATCTCCGCTTCCGCATCGGCGTGCAGACCGACGCTGTCGTTTCCGTTGCGGTACAGATTGCAGAGCGCGGCGTTGTAGCTCTGCTTCGGCAAATTCAAGTTGGCATACGCTGACAGTGGCGTGGCTTCTTCGACCTGCGTCTTAAGCGAAAGCAATTCCGGAATCCACGGCAGCGGTTTGTACTCGCGGCGTGAATATGTGTAGTGCGTTCCAGGATCACCGTAATAGGCCTCGTCCCGAGGCACAGCATATCCAAACGGACCGCGCCGCCGCTCCCACGAGCACTCACTCAAGAGCGCGTTGAATATTCTGCTTGCCTCGCCGGCCGGAAGGAAATGCGGATCATAATAGATTTCCGCGCCGGGAATGG
>DASPRM010000005.1 GCA_035624455.1 Terriglobales bacterium | reverse complement strand
GCCGTAGCCTCCCGAAAGCAGGCCGATGCCGAGCGCTCGAGCGCGACGTGCAGCCAGCAGATCCCAGACGCTGTCTCCCACTACCATCGCAGCTTCTACATCGACTCCCAGACGCTCCGCTGCGGCCAGGATTAAATCCGGATCGGGCTTTGCGTGCTGTACCTGATCGCGAGTAACCACCGGCACCTCCGGACCGAGCCCCAGCACGCGCAGGGTTCGATGCGCACTCTCCGCCTGACCACTGGTGGCGATAGCCCAGGGAACATGATTCCTGGTGAGAAATGCCAGCAACTCTACGGCTTCCGGCAGCGGGCGAACCTGGCCCGCGAGCGGAACGTAAGCCTCTTCATGATATTTCAGAAGAGTCATTGCCTGTTCAGCCGAAACTGGCTGCCCGGTTTCTCTGAGCAATGCATTGACGAATAGCCCTCCGCTCATCCCGATGCGCCGGTGAATGCGCCACACTGCCAGCTCGATGCCGCCGCGTTCTAAGGCTTCGCGCCACGCGAGGACGTGCTGGTAAACGCTATCCACCAGGGTTCCGTCGAGATCGAAGAGGAAGGCAGGAGACTTGGCTGATGTGGTCATGCTGGGGTTCTCCGCAAAGCGATGGGAGAGATGCCGGTGAGCATTTCCCGCGGTTCCTACTGCGTTCAGAAAGAAATTTCCGGTCCCTGCCGGCGCAAAGGCTGGCGGGCATGGCGCAGGATAAAGATGAAGCACAGCCCAAGAATCAGGCTGTGGCTGGCAGTTCGAAGGTTTGAGAGGGCTTGGATATCTCGGCTATGGTTCTATGAAGCTGATCGGAGCGGTTGGTGCGCGCCAAGTCTGCCTGAGAGATCACACCGACGCAGCGCATACCCTGATCCACAATCAGAACCCGGCGAATCTGATGTATCTGCATGAGCCTCTCACAGGAGTCCAGGCTTTGCTCGGGACGGCAAGTTACAACCTGGCGAGTGATAAAAGTCTCGATGGTGGTATTGGGGCTTAAGCCTCGGGCCACAATCGCACAGCAAAGATCGCGGTCGGTAATGATGCCTTCGAGATGCTTCGACCCGTCATCCGCAACCACTGGCAAAGCACCGACGTTATTGTCGCGAAGCAAGCTGGCGACGGTTTGTGCGGTATCGGACAGGCGACAACAAACCGGATCTCGAGTCATTAATTCTCTTATTTTCATCTCTCACCTCGTGAGATCACTGGTTCATCTTCCTCGAGTTGTCTTGATGCAGGCGGGAGCGGAATCTGGTTCTACCGTCTCTGCGATTTTAATCCTTTGGAGACGTCGTGGTGGCGCGAGCGGGAGAGATTTTCGCAAGCGGAATGGACGTTTTGCACTATCGGTTTGGCAATGGTCGTTCCGGGGGTTGCCGGCAAACAGCATTCAGCACTCAACAATCAGCAAAAACCCAGGCACAGCCCAGGTTAGCGCTGAAAAGCGCGGCACGAACCTGGGGCGCCCGGGCTACCACCAATTTCGCAATCAGGCGGTTCTTTGGTGATGTCGCTTTGACTCGCGCCAGCAGCACAGCCTAGCATGAGCTTCGAAAGGAGCGCAGGGTGATCGGACAGGTCCTGGGTCATTGCCGGGTGCTGGCGAAGATCGGCGAAGGAGGCATGGGGGTTGTTTATCGCGCATACGACGAAGTGCTGCACCGCGATGTTGCGGTAAAGGTCGTTAAGAAGGATGCCAATCTGGACGCGTCGGCCAGTCAGAACCCGCTACAAGAGGCGCGCGCTAGTTCCTCTCTGGCACATCCGAATATCTGCACCATCTACGAAGTGGGGGAAACCGCCGGAGAGCTCTACATCGTAATGGAACTGGTGGAAGGCAAGTCTCTGCGCGCGCTGAGCGCAGACGGCGGGCTGGCGCCGGAATCGGTGATGCGTTACGGCGTGCAAATTGCCCGCGCTCTTGTTCGCGCTCATGACCGCGGCATTGTTCACCGGGATCTGAAGACGGCCAACATTCTTGTAACCCCGGACGGGCTGGTGAAAGTCCTCGATTTTGGCCTGGCGCGTCGCGTCGGAGAAGGGTTATACGAGGGCTCGACTCGTTCGTTGGCGACGATGCAGGAGTCATCGGTGAGCGGCACTTTGCCGTACCTGGCTCCTGAAGTCTTGAGCGGTCAGCCCGCGGACTACCGCAGTGATCTGTGGGCTCTGGGCATCGTTCTGTATGAAGCAGCATCGGGGCGTCTGCCATTTCAAGGAAGGACCGCGTTTGAGATCAGCGCGGCCATCATGCGCGAGATCGCGAAGCCGCTGGGACCCCCGGTGCCGCCCGGCCTGTGGGCGATCATCCAGCGCTGCCTGGCTAAAGAGCCCATGCAGCGGTATCAGCGGGCGGGCGAGGTGCAGGCTGCGCTGGAAGCCGTGCAAACGGCGGCGGTGGTTTCCGGGAATCCCGCCGGGGATCGGGGCGGCCCTCCTCCAACTACAGTGCTGGTGAACGTGCGACATGTGCACGTGCGCCGGGGAGATTTTCTGCTGCTGGTGGGGACTACAAAAGGGGCATTTCTGCTGCGGTCCAATGCTCAACGGAAGCGCTGGGAAGTTGGCGGTCCGTATTTTCATGGGCAGGCGGTTTACGCGATGGCGTATGACGGGCGCGGCGCTCTGCCTCGAATATGGGCATCGACGCAAAGTTACTGGGGCACGATGTTGCGTTCTACCGAGGACTTCGGCAAGAACTGGACCAATCCGCCGGAGGCGCCTATTCGGTTTCCTGTGGACACCGGAGTTTCGCTCAAGAACATCTGGCAGATTACCCTCGGGCGCGCGGATGAACCGGGCCTTCTCTACAGTGGCGTGGAACCGGCTGCGCTTTTTGAAAGCCGCGATGCAGGCGAGACCTGGTCGCTCGTGCGGGGCTTGTTCGATCATCCGCATCGGCCGCGCTGGATGCCCGGCAACGGTGGACTCACCTTGCACACGATCTTGCTCGATCCCGCCGAGAAGCAGCGTATGTATGTTGCCATCTCCTCTGGCGGGGTTTACCGCACCGACGATGGCGGGCGAACGTGGACGCCGCAGAACCAGGGCATCCGGGCAAATTTCATGCCCAGCAAATATCCCGAGTTCGGCCAATGCGTACACAAGATGGCGTTGCATCCGGACCACCCGGAGCGGCTTTTCTTGCAGAATCACTGGGGCTTGTATCGTTCCGATGATCACGCCGGCAACTGGCGCGACATTGCCAATGGTTTGCCTTCGGATTTCGGATTCGCCATGATCGTGCATCCCAGAAAGCCGGATTGGGTGTACATCATTCCGGTAGAGTCCGATATGTTTCGCTGTACTTGCGAGGGCCGGCTACGCGTCTACCGGACGCGCAACGCAGGTGCCTCATGGGAACCGCTCATGCGTGGTTTGCCACAGAAAGGTGCGTACGAGACTGTGTTGCGTGATGCGATGGTCTCCGATTCACTCGACCCGGTGGGGATTTATTTCGGCACACGCAGCGGACAGATCTTTGCTTCGCGCGACGAGGGCAAGACGTGGCAGAAGATCCTGGAAGGATTGCCATCCGTGGTTTGCGTGCGGGCTGCGCTTGTGGGCGATGACTTTGCCACTGCAAAGCCGAGCTCGGCTAAGCACTCAGACGCTGCTTCAACTGAGAAGAAATCTCCGGTGACCACTGGGTCGCGGCAAGCGCGAACCAGATCGCGCCGGGCGAATTCCACCACGCGTGGGACTAATTCCACCAAGAGATGATCATGCCCGTGACCTTCCACATCCCGGGTGTGTTACGCGAATTTACCGCTGGGCGGAGCCAGGTCGAGATCGCACTCTCTCCCACGACGCTGGCGGATGCTTTCTCGGCCCTGTGGGTCTTGTATCCGGGCGTACGGGATCGAATGGCAAACGAGGAGGGAGCCATTCGCGAGCACATTAACGTGTTCATTGGTGACGAAGATATTCGCTACACGGGTGGCCTGATGACTCCGGTGGCCGCGGGAGCGGTGATTTCGATCGTACCTGCGGTCAGCGGCGGAAGACTCTAGCAGCTTCCATAGGCGTTACTGCACCGTCAGCGTGATGTTGGTTGATTGCTGGATTGTTCCGGATGTAGCCGTGACTGTAACCGTGTAGGAGCCTGCGGGCGTGCCTGGCTTGGGCTGTGGGGGAGCCTGATTGCTTGATCCACTTCCGCTGCCGCAGGCGATCATTCCCATGAGCACGGCACAGGTGAGAATCATCGCCAGCCACATTCCCAACTTACTGCGGCGCTGAGTACCCGCCAGAGCTACCCATCCAAACATCCCCGAGAACGACAGCCACAGCGCGGCCAGAGTCTTCAGCCTGTTCGGTGCCGGCAGATGAAGGGCGGCTACACTGGGAGCGGTGGTGCTGATAGTCAACGTGGTGCCGAGGGCAGCGCCGTTCACACTGAGTGGACTTGCCGGGGAGAATGACGCGCTTGCGAGCTGCGGCAGACCGGCTACCGCGAGACTTACCTGTCCACTGAGGCCGTTCACTGGGGCCACCGTGATGGTTGAAGATGCGGCACTGCCGCTCTTGACCGTGAGCGCGTTAGGGCTGGCGGAGATTTGGAGATCCGGCGCACCCTGTACCTGCAGCGATGCGGTCACGCGGTGTGTCAAGGTGGGCAGAGTCGCGTCGGAAGTGGTGACGTTGACCGTATAGGTGTTCGGCTGGGCTGAAGAAGGAACAGCTATGGTGGCTGTCACCGATGTCGTGGCCGCGGGTGTAACGTTGACCGGACCTGTGGGCGAGAGCGTACAGCTTGCGCCCGATCCCAGACTGCTGGCATCGCAGCTCAGATTCACCTGCGAGCTATAGCCGTTCAACGCCTGCAATTGCACTCCAAGACTGCTGCTGCCGCCAGATACTGTTGCCGCAGGTTGAGAGCTCACGGCGAGAGCGTAGTCAGTGACGGAAAAGGGAAGACTCAGGGAATGGGATAGCGATGCGCTGCTGCCGCTGATGCTGATCTGACCCTGGCCGGCAAGCGCGGAGGCGGTTTTGGCAGCTGCAACGCTGACATTTACCGTAGCTGGATTTGCACTGACGGTCACACTGCTTGGAGAGAGCACACAGTCAGAAGACGAGATTCCCTGATTGATCCCACATTGCAAGCTGACGGTTCCCGTGAATCCGGCCTGCTGGTTGACGACAAAGCTTCCGTTGATCGCTTGCGTTGGTTTGATGCCAGCCACGGCGGTAGCCGGACTGAAGAAGAAGTCCGGGGTTGCGGGCGTGACGGTGAGCTTCAAGGGTTGTGATCGGCTGAGCTTGCTGTCGCCGGTTGTGGCCACGACGATGATTGAATAATCGCCGGGGGCCAGAGTCGAGCCCGGCGCCAGGCTGATCGTCAGTGTGGCATTCAGCGGCGAAGGCGTTAGCAGTACATTGCTGGCATTGCAACTAGCTCCTGAAGGAAGGCCTTGGCAGGAAAGATTAATGTTCTGGCTGAAGGAGCCCTGAGGCGTCAGAATCAAGGTTACTTGCTGGCTCTTTCCTGCCGACAGAACTACGGTGGCCGGATTCGGCGCGCCCAACGTGAAATCCCAGACGCGCAGCGATACTGGCTGGAAATCTACGAGCGTTCCATCGGTAGCCTTGATACGGAAAAAGAAATCGCCCACGGTCGCATTGCTGGAAGTCAGGGAAAACGGCTGGCCGCCGGCTGTGGGCGTCACTGTGATCGGAGACGAGCATGACGGCAGGGGATCCCCGGTCGCCGATTCACAACTGACAGTCACCGAATTGCTGTAGCCATTGATGGATGTAAGCGTGCCTGTGTAGGAAACATTCTGTCCCGGGTAAGTCACCTGATCGGGATTGCTTACGGCGACGCTGAAATTCGGTGCGGTGCTAGACGGCAGCTCAGTCTGCCAAACGCCGCGTCCGTAGGTGGAGACTCGGAGCAGTGGCGGCTGGCCACTGGGCGAGAAGATAGCGACGCGGGTGACTGCAACATTTGGCAGCATGCCCGGGCCGCTGGCGGGCCCCACTTCCGTCCAGACGCTTGAACTTCCACCCGCCGGGCCGTTGGTGAAGACACCGACATCGGTGCCGACGTATACGATGCCCTTGGAATCTACGACGACGGCATTAGCGGGAGCGTCGGGCAGAGCGCTGGATCCGGAGCCGCTGATATCGGTCCAGTTGCTGCCATTGCTGGTGCGCCAGACGTGACCGACCCCAAACCCTTGCACGGTCAGGTACGCAGTTTTGCCGCTGGCGTCGGAGGGATCGATCGCTACGCCCGAGACCGGGACTGGGCAGGTTCCTGCTCCGGTAGAACAATTGGGCGCGTGGAAGCCGCCACTCACTGGAGAAATCTCTGACCAGGAGGTCGGGCCGGCGTCTGCATTTAATGTTGCGAATATCCTGCCATCGTCTGTTCCGGCGTAGACGACCTGTGAGCCATTACCGGTTGTTGATCCTCCCGCAGCCAGAGCATTCACGAAGCTGCTGGTATCGCTTGCGCACGCGGTGGTTCCGGCGCTGCCGTCGAATTTGTTGCTGAGGGCGTGCCAGTTCTGCCCAGTGGCGCCGCCGCACCATACCCGGCAGGAGCCCAGGATCATCTGCGCGGAGTTCTGCGGATCGAGCATGTACGGCGTGTAGAAGGGCACGGCATCGTTGCTTATGTTCGCTGGCGTGACCACGGCAAGAAACGAATCGGCGGTGCAATTGATGCCATTGGTACATCGCTGAATGGGCAGGCGAATGTTGGCGGTGTACCAGGTGCTGGGTGCATGCGGATCGATATCGTTATAGCCGCCGTCGCCATCATTTACGGCTTGCCAGGTCAGACCGTTCGAGCCGGAATGAGCAAAATTGATAGCTGGCGAACCGTTGTCCTGCGTGCCACCCAGAATCGTGAACTGATCGGTAGGATCTTGGGAGAACCAAACGAACTGGGTCATCGACCCCATGGTGCCGTTCAGGTTGTCGAACGGGTAAGTTGGCGTTGACCCGCAGACACCAGTCACTCCAGTGGCGAATCCATTGAGTGTGCGGTAAATGCCGCCATCATTTCCGAAATAAAGGATCGCAGGATTGCTGAGCGAGAAATCGATGGCGTGCTGATCGGGATGCACATGGGAATACGAAGCTGTCGGCGTGCAACCGTAGACGTGGGTCAGGTTGATGAAGCCGTTGGCCCCACAGGTCGCATTTACGCTATTAATGCTGCACTTGAAGATATTGATGGCAGCCGCGTAGAGATCGGTGGCCGTGCCGTTGGGGACCGCGGCTAGGGCAAGATTGTAGTCGCCCTGTTGAGTGCTGCATCCTGCGGTATCGCCACAGTTATCGATTCCTGAAGTGTTGATCTGTGTCCAGGTATTGGCGCCGCTGGACAACTGCCAGATTCCTTGATTGGAGGGCAAAGCATCGACGACCCAGACATAAGTCTCATCGCGTCCGGGCACCTGGGCCATCTCACCGCGGTAGATCGGGCAATTGCGCTGGCCGGCAGGCGGCAAAACGGTGGGACAGTTTGCCAAAGTGAGGGCGGCGGGCTGCTGAGCATCGGGCAGTCGCGTCCAGTTGATTGCATCGGGCGACGTATAAAACCCGTGATAGCGCACCGCGGCATAGAAAAGATGGCGGGCTGAATGGTAGATCACCGATGTTACGGAGCCGGCCGAAGTGACGCTGCCTCCGCCATCGCTGACGTTGGCACGGCTCCAGGTCTTCCCCGAGTCGGTGGAGTAATAGAGGCCGCGATTCTGGTCCGAGCTTTCCGCTCCGGTTTTAATGCCGACGGCCGACCCGGCGGCAGCGGCCACTACAACTAAAGGATTCTCGCTATTGAAGGCAATTTTGGCGAACGCGAGCCCGTGAAAACTGTACTTGCCATCTGCGGTCTGAGTGATAAGGGTCCAAGTCGTGCCACCGTTTTCGGAGCGCAGGATGCCAAGGCCGTAATAAGAGTCGGCGGAACTATTCGCCTCTCCCGTTCCTACCAGGATCACATTGCCGTTTCCCGGCTGCACAGCCACCGAACCTACCGCGAGGGTCGGCTGATTGTCGAGCAGTTGCTGCCATGCAACTTTGCTGACGTCAGGACTGGCGGCGGAGGTGGATTTCCACAGTCCTCCGTACGCCCCGCCAAGGTACAACGTATTGCCAGTGGGATCGGTCTGATCGACAGCCACGGCGGTGGCGCGGCCCACCACGAATCCATAGTCCTGTTCGGGATTGGCGGCGCCGGGCGGAACGGAATGCAGCGGCGCAGGCCCTAATGGTTTCCATTGTCCACCAGTTGCGGCATTGGTCTGGGCAACGGAACTAATCGCCTTGGAACTCGCCGATGTGGAAGCCTGTGCCTTCAACGCTTGAGAAGCAGATTGGCGCAGCTGGCGATTGCTCAGCTTTTGTTGATGTGCCCGTTGCAACTCGCGCGAAGCAGGCCTGCCGTTGACCATGCGCCCGCGCAGGAACCAGTCTTCACGTTCCTTGGGGTCTTCTTTGTTCTCCAGGATTTCAGTCTGTTGCGCGACTGCAACCTGAGCCGCAATGGGATGCCAGGGCCATGCGAAGCACAGGAAGGCAAGAAAAACACAAGCGAGCCTGGAGAGGGTCCGGACTGGCGCTGGCATGGGTGTCCCTGGTGACAGAACTTGGCCTGGAAGCTAGAGAAGTATGTTGGCAGTAAGGGCAACAGTCAAAGGAAAACCCGCACTTTTGGCTGGTTCAAATCCTGGGGGAGTTTGCACTTTGGTATCTATGCAGGTTGGTTACCAGCCAGCAGCGGAAATCCTGTGAAATTGCGCTTTCCGGAAACACTCCGAGGCGTCATCTGGGGAACGCTGCTGGTCCAGAGTACCCGATCAGTGTAGGAACTACAGTCCTCTGGGGTGTGTAATTCTGTTAAATCCCCTTCCTTCAAGGTGATGGATTCCGGAAACGGGATTGCATACTTAACCGGCAAGCCCACCCTCAGTGCTGCCCAGGAGCACATACAATGTCCTCAGCGAGTATCCCGGCAAGTTCCTGCAACCACATTCCGCGTGGAAAGGCATTGATGCGCGGCTCACAACGAGACGAACGCCGTGCGCGGCGCTTTCTTGCCATGCTTCCAGTGGTGATTCGAACTCAGGGGTCCAGCCGACAGCATGCGGGCCTGATTCGAGATCTGAGTGGAAGCGGAATTTTTGTGTATTCGGATTTCGAGCCGGCAGAAGGGACAAATCTTGAGCTTGTGTTGCGTCCTTCTCGCATACAAACGAAAACCGCCCGCGTTCGCTGTTTGGGTAAGGTAGTGAGAGTGGAGACAGGCGCTCAGGGAGCAGCGGTTGGAATCGCGCTGGTGATCAAAGAATACGAACTGGCCTTGTCAAAGAAACCTAGTTCCTCGCCAGCAGCGTGAGGATCAAGCTCCGTTAGATTTCCCGCCGTCCTTCCATGGCCTTCAGGATCGTAACTTCATCCGCGTACTCAATGTCGCTGCCAACCGGGATGCCAGTGGCAATGCGCGTTACCTTCAAATGAGGACGCCGAATCAGATCAGATAAATAAACCGCCGTAGCCTCACCTTCCACGGTGGGATTCGTAGCGAGAATCACCTCGTCGACTTCGCCTGCGTCGATGCGTTTGACCAGATTGGCAGTGCGCAGCTGTTCCGGGCCGACTCCGTGAAGAGGCGAGATGGTGCCGTGCAGCACATGATACACGCCATTAAACTGCCGCGATTTTTCAATGGCGCTGATGTTGGTGGGCTCTTCTACTACGCACACCAGCCGCTGGTTTCGCGTCGGGTTCGAGCAATAGACGCACGGGTCGACGTCGGTAATGTTGTTGCAGATAGAGCAGAGATGAAGCTTGGCCTTCACGTCATGAATGGCGGCCGCCAGCGCGGAAGCTTCTTCGTCGTCACTGCGGAGAATGTGGAAGGCGAGCCGCTGGGCGCTCTTGGCGCCAACGCCTGGCAACTTCTTCAACTCCTCGATCAGGCGAGCCATTGGCTCTGCAAAACGGGACATAGGATAAGTGCGAAGTCAGATCGGATGATGTAAGAAGTATCTCACGCGACCGCGTAGGATCTCAGCCGAACAGCCCAGACATCTGCAATCCACCTAACATTCCTCCCATGGTGGACTGGATCTCCTGATCGACCTTCTGGCCGGCGGCATTGAAGGCGGCGGTCACCAGATCCTGCAGCATTTCCAGGTCTCCCGACTTCGCCGTTTCTGGCTCAATCGTGACCTGCAGCACTTGCTTGAGTCCGTTCATCTTGACGGTGACGCTGCCTCCGCCAGCCGAACCCTCTACAACCGTGGATTGCAGCTTTCGCTGCATCTGCTCGTACTGCTGCCGCGCCTGCGACATCATCTGCTGCAACTGCCTGGGGTCAAAACCACTCATGAATTTCTCCATTAGAGCTGGATCGGACACTAGCGCCCATTCTTTTGCTTATGATCGACAACGGTGCGAATTTCTGCGCCAAACTTCTCGCGCATTCTCCGCACCACAGGATCAGTGACAGCACGCGAACGGGCATCCTGTCCGCTTTCCGGGGCAGAACTGGCCTTTGAAGCTTCTGTTCCATTCACGGCGCCACTGATCAGCCGCATGCGGAGTGGCCGAGCCAGCAGTTTTGTTGTCGCTGAGTTGATGATCTGCCGCGCTTCTGCATTTAGCGCTGCATCCAACAGGCTCTGACGGCGGTTGACGGTCACGGTCAATTCACTGTCCGATAGCGCCCACGAGCCTTCGTCCAGGGTATCGGCCAGCATTTTCTGGCCGGCGTTTTCCAAGGCGGTCAAAATCAGCTTCTGAAGCTCAGAAAGCAGGTTCTCGGCTGGCAATCCAATCCGCGGCTGGGATTCGGGAACTACTGTCGTGGTTTCCACGGCCAGCGCGGAGGTGCCGGAAACAACTTCCGTCTGGGCGCTTCTGGGGCTTCCGCCCTTGCGGGCGACATCGGCCTCGAATGGCGACGGCCTGGCGGCCCGCGGAGACTGTGCTGACGTCGGCGGCTGTGGCATCTCGGTGGATTTCGATCCCGCCGCTCTCGGCAACTGGCTGGGGGAGCTTACCGGCCGGCTGCCCGGAGCCGCAGTTGCGTCCGAGACTGTTGCCCCGCTCAGTAGCTGCTCCATGGGAAGCAACCGCTGCGCGTGGACCATCTTCAACAGGCCCAGTTCCAAGTGAAATCGTTGCTCCTGCCGATAATTGAGCTCGCCATGGGTACGGAGCATTATCTGCAGGAAGCGCGTCAGGTCTTCTTCGCTGAATTTCTCAGCCACCCGGCTAACGCGCTCAATCTCATCCTGGGAAATCTGGAGCAGGGAAGAGCTGTTGCCGCCTATCTTGACCACGATCGCACTTCGCAGGAACCGCACCAGCTGGCGGGCGAAATGTAGGGGGTTCTGCCCCTCGGTCATGAGCTTGTCCAGGAGCTGAAGGGCCTGGTCGCTGGAATTGGCCTCCACCGCGCCCATCAGCTGCTCCAGGATCTCCGAAGGAACTGTTCCCACCAGCTGCCGCACGCTATCGGCGGAGACCTTGTTTCCCGAGCTGGCAATCGCCTGATCCATGATGGAAAGGGCATCGCGCATGGAGCCGTCGCCAGCCTCCGCCAGCATGGCCAATGCGCTTTCGTCGGTTACGATGCCCTCGGACTTAGCGATCGAACGCAGCTGATTCACGATCTGGTCAAAGCGAACGGCATGGAAGCTGAAGTTCTGGCAACGCGAGCGGATGGTCTGGGGGATATCCTCCGCCTGGGTGGTTGCCATCATGAAGATGATGTGAGGCGGTGGCTCTTCCAGCGTTTTCAGCAAGGCATTGAAAGCGGCGTCGGTGATCTGGTGGGCTTCGTCGAGGATGTAGATTTTGAAGCGGTCCCGGGCGGGGCGGTAGCGTGCCGCCTCCCGGAGTTCGCGGATTTCATCGATGCCACGGTTGGTGGCGGCGTCGATCTCAATAACATCCACTGAATTGCCATTGCGGATTTCGAGACAGGAATCGCATACCCCACAGGGCTCGGAAACAGGATGGTCTGTGGACCGGCAGTTCAGGGCCATCGCCAGAATGCGGGCGATGGTGGTCTTGCCGATACCCCGGTGGCCGCTGAAGATGTACCCATGGGCGATCCGCTGCTGCTCGATGGCGTTCCGCAGGGTGCGGGTTACGTGATCCTGCCCAATGACATCGGAAAAACGCTGTGGCCGGTATTTACGGGCGAGCACCTGGTAGCTCATGAGATCGTTTGATTATAAATTGAGCGATTTGGCAGGCGTGAGCATAGCAGGGGCTGCGGGGAATGCCGACGGCGCCCGGCTGAGGAAGGATTAAGTTCAGGCGCCGATGAGCTCGCGATTTCCCGTCCGAGGAGCGTAGCCTGGCAAAAATAGCTGCTACACTTGAAAACTCGTCTCTAAACAGCTAGTCTTTGCCAGGCTTTCACTGGAGGGACCGCAATGCAGCTTAAGTTGACTACCCGTGTTGTGGACGGGATAACCATCGTCGATTGCAGGGGCCGAATTTTGTTCGGAGATGAAGCCGCGGCTTTGCGGGACTTGGTAAAAAACCTCCTGAATTCGACCAAGAAGATCGTGATCAACCTGGGGGATACGACCTACATCGATAGCGGAGGTCTGGGAACCTTGGTCGGGCTTTATACCTCGGCGCGCAACGCCGGCGGCAACATCAAACTCGCTAACCTCAGCCAGCGCGTCGTAGATCTGCTGCAAGTTACGAAGCTGCTGACGGTGTTCGAAGTTTACGAAGGCGAGGATAAGGCGATCGGGTCGTTCGTGAGGGGCGCGGCCTAGAAAACTGGCGATCGAGTAAATTGTAATCAGGTAAACGGAAGAACAGCCAATTGCCGTATCGTTAACATCGTCCGATCAGGCTTTCTGTCTACAGCGTTCCTGCTACTTTTTCTTCCCTTTGCGTTTCCGCATTTCTGCCCGAGAGTATAGCGTCCCACGGCAGCGTTTGGCTCCGCAGGAGCAGGGTGCGTCGTCATCACCATCGAACAGGTTGTAGTCGTAAGTTAGTTCTTCGCCTGCCTGGATGTTACGGCGGGCATAGATCCAGATGCGCCCGCGCACCTCGTCGGTTTCGCAATTGGGATCGCAGCAATGATTGATGAACATGGCGATGCCATGGCCGTCGATTACGCGCCCGTCTTCAAGCGAAAACAGATAAGTGACCGGCTTCTCGTCGTAGATGCGGTCGCCTTCTTCTTTGGTGACCCTGGGGCCGGTGTACTCCACGATTCGCTTGCCTCTGGGTATGGGCGAAGTGGTGAACACGCCAGCGGCGTGCACGTCGGAGGATGCCACGATTAGAGCCATGCTTGGTTGCTATATCTGGAGCAGTTCCGGCAGCTTTTCCGCGGGCACACGCAGGCCGACGAAGAATGAGCCGAAGAGGGCGTAAACGGCGCTGACCTCGTCAAATCTCATTTCATAAATGAGTTTCTTGAACACCAGCGGATGGTCAGCGAACAGGTCCACGCCCCACTCCCAATCATCGAAGCCAATGGAAGCCGTGATGATTTGCCGCACCTCACCGGCGTATCGCCGTCCGACCATGCCGTGTTCATGCATCTGACGCTGACGCTCCACGATGGGCAGGGTGTACCAGTTCTTGTCCTCGCCACGGCGGCGATCCATGGGATAGAAACATACGTAGCGAGTGTCGGGAATTGGGGGATAGAGCCGGGTCTTCATGGCTTCGCGCTGGCGATCGAGAAGTTCTTCACATTCCTGAACCCATTGCGCGGAATGGGGCTCAATCCCACGTCCGGCCAACGACTCATAGAGCTTTACGGTTGAATCGTATAAGCCCAGTTCAACCATGGAGAGGTAGGAATTGCTGGTTTCCAGGTAATCGGAGAGCTCCAGCTTAGCGATCTCGATCTCGGCGCGGTGTAAGTCTTCGAACGACGAACGGAAGTGGACCAGCATGAGATCGCCCTTATGCCCAAGCAGGGAATAGAGCGCGCTTTGAATGGAATCCGAGCGCTCGGCATCTTGCATTTCCATGCGCTTGAGCACTGGCACTGCCGCCCGGACAATCTCTGCGCGCTTTGCTGGCGATAGCGCACGCCAAGCGGACCAGCGAAAACGCATCATCTGATGGAGAACGCTGGAGCCCTCAATAGTCAGGGGAACGGCGGGCATTTGCCCGCGCGCAATTTCAGTGCGGCTGTTTATGGCAGACATGGGATTGCGCCTCGGAAAACGAACCGGACGTCCCTATTCTACCTTTGCCCAACCAACGGACCTATCGAGAGTGAACGAGAATCGCACTGCAGGGCTGGATCCCCAGCCGGTGGTAGCTGTGGGGAGTACCAGAATCAAACTGGATCGAGTCTCCTTCCTCCAGCGCGAATTCTTCTAGTCCGATCCGGAGGCTAAGCTTTCCTTCCAGCAAATAAATCACCTCGCAGCCTGCATGCTGGTGGCAAGGCGCCTTGCTGCTTTCGCTCTCAAATTGCGCGAGGAACACGCTTAACTTGCTATCCGGAAGGGGGTGGCTCAAACACTCGCAAAGATAAGCGACTCCTGAGATTCCCATCTTTTCGGGAAATCGCAACCGCTCCGCATGGCGGGTCAGGTTCGCGGAATTGCCGTTGGACGTGGTGAAGAAGTGGTCCAGTCCAACGCCGAAGACTCGCGCAATGCGCAGCAGCGTTGGAAGGGTGGGATAGAGCTTGCCGGTCTCCAGCTTGGAAAGGAGTCCCGGGGACAGACTGGTCTGCTTTCCCAAGTGAACCAGTCCCATGCTGCGACGAAGCCGGAGAGCGCGCAGTTTGGGCCCAATGGCATAGGATTCCAAGCTCTCAGTGTCAGTTGGTGATGGAAGGCTAGGGGTGGTTCGCGAGTTGCGAAAGGAAAAGGCGGTCGCGGCAGAATTCGCAGCCATCGTGATTCCTCCTCTGGGAGCGATTCTCTGTTGCTGGCCAGCGTTTGTTTAGTGCGTCGAAGGATACTGGTGTTCGGCAACACCAGGGTTGTGAGACTACTTCTTTAGACGATGCGTCGCGCGTAATCTTCAAAAATTTATGTTCTCAGGACTGCTGACGATTGCTGAATTTTTCCACGGCTGAACGGCGCGTTCGCATTTTAGCCCTGGACGCCCGAAAACAGAATCCCACCGTTCACGCCAGCTCGCTGCAGAATGTAAGTCACGAAGAATGTCGGCCCACTCGTGAAATGCAATCCGCAGCGGATTGTAGCTGTTGATGTTCCTGGTCAAGCCGTAGACAGGAGGATTCTCCACATCCTCAGGTTCGAAGGTCCCGAACAGCCGGTCCCATATAATGAGGGTGCCGGCGTGGTTGCGATCGAGATAAGGACCGTTGGAGGCGTGATGGACGCGATGATGGGATGGAGTGTTGAAGACTCTCTCCAAAAGCCCCATCGAGCGCACCAACTCGGTATGGATCCAGAATTGATAGAGCAGGCTGATGGCCTGCATGGTCATAATCATTACCGGCTGGAAGCCTAGCAGCGGCAGCCAAAGCCAGAATATGAATGAGGTGAAGCCTCCGGTCCAGGTCTGGCGAAGGGCGGTGCCCAGGTTGTAGCGTTGCGAGGAGTGATGAATTACGTGGGAGGCCCAGAAGAAGCGGCATTCATGGCTGGTGCGATGGAAGATGTAATAGCTCAGATCTTCTGCAAAGAACAGAACCAGCCATGCCCACCATTGGTAACCAATCTTGAAAATAGCAAAGCGATGAACGAGGGTGTAGAGGGCAAACACCATGGCTTTGCTGACGAGTGCGATCAAAACGTTGCCCACGCCCATGGTCAAGCTGGCAGCCGTATCTTTCCACTCGTACAGGTCGCGCCGCATGACCGCGCCAGCAACTGCTTCCGCAACCAGTAACAACAAGAAAGCTGGAATCGCGAGATGGATCAGGTTCGGCACCGAGTCCTCACCCCGCCGAGGTATGAGGGTTAGTTTAGCCGAAATTCGGCCTTACATGCCGGAATTAGTGCCAGCATTCCGGAATCTGTGAACAGGAGTGTGTCTACCAAATATGGTAGTACCCGTCGTGTTGCGCAAGTTCCAGGCGAACACCAAAGACCGCGCGCAGCCGTTCCCGCTCCAGCAACTCTGTTTTTGGTCCGTCCGCGACGATACGGCCCGCACTCATCAGGATGACGCGATCGATTTCCGGTATGACATCCATGAGATGGTGAGTAACCAGCACCAGGGTGATGCCGGACGCCGCGAGTTTGCGCATGATTGAGCGGAGTTCATGCTGGGCGAGGAGATCGAGACTGTTGCTGGGCTCGTCGAAGAGCAGCGCCCTGGGGTCATGAACCAGGGCACGCGCGATCAGAATACGGCGGGCCTCGCCGGAGGACATCTCCGTAACCATCCGCTCTGCCAGATGAGGAACTTCCAGCAGTTCTAGCAACTCCTGAGTTTTCCGGCGCATGCCCGAGGTCACTCTGTGATGCGGCCAGACACCCGCGCTGCTGAAGAAGCCTGAGAGCACAGCATCGCGGCCGATGATCTCGCGGGTGCAAAATGCCATGAGATCGTTGGACACGATACCCAGGTGAAAACGAAGGTCTGCGACATTCCAGCGCTCGGAACCTAATATGGCAGCGAATGATCCCTCCCGCTCCAAAGGGTACAAGTCGCGGGTGATGGTCTGGATGAGAGTGGATTTGCCACATCCATTTGGGCCCAGGATAGCCACGTGCTCGCCCAACTCGATGCGCAGATTCAGGTCGCGGAGGACGAGCTTGTCTCCGCGCATAACTGACAGGCAGCGAAAGTCAATGAGTGGAGGCGTGGAGTCCCCGCGCGGCATGGCCCATTGTAGTCTTGAGCTCGCACTACTCTTCCGCTGTCGCTTTAAGAACCACTGCTGCCTCCGCCGGAAGATTCCAAGTCTCTTTGGTTTGCACCGGCGGGGTGCCGGACCCGCCATAGCGCGGGTCTTCGGAAGACCACAGCAATTCCCAACGCATTTCCGGGGACGGCGCCATCAGTGGCTCAGCAACCGACTCCAGGCGCAGGTCATGACCGAGATTCACGATGATCAAGCGGTCGCCCGCACCGTCGCCGAACAAACGCAGGACGAACGCCGAATGCGCGAGTACCGCGCCATCGATCGCGTGATGCTTCTGGAGTGCGAATACGGGGTCCTCGCGGCGAAGGCGAAGCAGATCGCAATGGAGGCTGTAGGTTTCTAAATTGCGCTCCCGCTCGAGCCACTTGATCCGGCACGACTCGAAACTCTGGGGATCGGCGGGGTCGGGAATGTTGCGGCTCATTTTCGGATCAGCAGCGCGGCCAAATTGGGTCAGAAACTCCATCCGGCCTTTGCGAACTGATTTGGCGAGCCCCGACTCATGGTCCGCGAAAAAGACGAATGGCGACGACGCCGCGAACTCCTGACCTTGAAACAGCATGGGAGTAGCGGGTGCCAATAGCGTTAGGCAGGTGAGGGCGCGGTAGCCGCCCGGACTGGCCATGAGATGAAGACGCTTGCCATCTGCCGAGTTGGATACCTGATCGTGATTTTCCAGGAAAATCACGAAGGCAGCCGGGTCCAGATCCCGGCTGGGCATTCCGCGACGCTGTTTCAGCCATTTATGCCACTGGCCCTGGAAGAGAAAGCCGAACTTCAGCGCCGAGATAAGTTCCTGAGGAGTACCACGGAAATCGCTGTAATAGCCTTCAATCCGGCCAGTGAGCGCGACCATTGCGCTGTGGTGATAATCATCGTTCCACAAGGCATCGAGTCCGCAGCCACCTTGCTCAAGCGGGCGGGCCAGAAACGACTCCTGCGTCTCGGTTTCGGCGACGACGATGGTGGCGCGCTGGCTGGCCCCACGGCGAACCGCCTCCCCAACTTCGGAGATAATGTGTCGCGGCGAGGAGTCGATAATCCGGTGCGTGGCGTCGAGGCGCAGGCCATCAAAATGAAATTCGCGAATCCAGTATTCGGCGTTGCTGACGAAGAATTCGCGAACACCCTGCGAGTCTGGACCATCAAAGTTGATTGACTCGCCCCATTCGTTCTTGTAGCGATCGGTGAAATAGGCGGGAGAAAACTCGCGCAGGTAGCATCCGTCCGGGCCAAAGTGATTGTAGACAACGTCCAG